>JBOFWM010000111.1:0-9703 GCA_051653625.1 Lachnospiraceae bacterium | reverse complement strand
AATTGCTAATACTTGTAGTCCAATTAAAATTATTGCAAGTGCTACATCAATTCCAATAACAACTTTCATCCATCCAGTTAATTGAATTCCACCTGTATAATCTTCATATGCTCTACTATTAACTACAGTGTACATGATATTTTTTGATGAGGTTCTCATGGCACTTACTGCTGTTGCACTTGTAGTGTCATCTAACCATCCAAATTCATGTCCGCTTGGTGATAACATAATGTCATTACCATTTCTGATTGCTTTATCTGCATCCATGTATCCATAACCACCAAAGTAGTCTGTTAATACCATACCTCTAAAGCCCCATTCTCCACGTAATACATCATTAAGTAATTCTGAACATCCGCCTGCCCATTCATTACCAATATAGTTAAATGATGACATAACTGCTGTTGCTCCACCATCTTTTACAGCATCTTCGAAAGGTTTTAAATAAATTTCACGAATTGTTTGTTCATTTGCCCATGTGCAAAGAAGTCCTGTTCTTTGTTCTTCTTGATCATTTAAAGCAAAATGTTTAATGTATGCATATAATCCATTTTCTTGTGCTCCACGAACTTCTTCAGCTGCCATATATCCTGACATAATTGGATCTTCTGAATAATATTCAAAGTTTCTTCCTGCAAATGCACTTCTATGGATATTCATAGCTGGTGCATACCATCCTGATACATTAATACCATCTGCTTCTTTAGCCATTGACACACCTCTTTGGTATGCAAGTTCTTTATTCCATGTTGCTGCAATCATAGTTGCACCTGGGAATGGAGTACCTTTAATTGTTTCGTTGAAGAAACTTGAGTATCCAGCTGGTCCATCTGCATCTACTGTTGCTAATTTTTTTACAGATTCAATTGCTATTGTTTGATATCCACCAAGACCAATTAAATTTTTCATTTCTTCTACTGTTAATTGATCAAGTAATGAATCCCATAATTCATCATCATATTCTTTTCCACGAAGCTCAAATAATTCAATACCATTATTTACTCCTACTGTAGGCATAACATCATTTTCATCATTTTCTATTACATAAGTTTCATGATTTGTAACTGTTGCAAGTGAATCTGCATTCATTGAATAACTTGTTGGAGCTGCAAGAACCACATCATGATTTTCAAAATTGTTTGCACGACTTAAATATGTTAATTCTCCACTTGTAAAATCTTCAAATGTGTTTGTTGCTACTTCAAGATCACTACTTCTTTTATTTTCTTCATTGTAAACAATTTTTGAAGCTACTTCGAATGTTTTTGAATCAATCACTTCATGTGAATTTTTCATTAATTTAATTTCATAAATTCCAGCATCTAATACATATGCACCTTCTCCGTATGTATCATAAGAAGCTAAATCTTCTTCGTTAAATGTAATAGTAATTGTTTCACTAGCACCTGGCTCTAACATTTCTGTTTTTTCAAAATCTACTAATGCAACTGCTGATTTTTCAATTCCACCTTCATAATAAGGTGCTGTTTGATAAATTTGAACAACATCCATACCTGCTACACTACCAGTATTTGTAACTGTAACATCTACTGAATAATTTCCAGTACCATCTGCTACTAATTCACCCATTGTTTGCTCAAATGTTGTATAACTTAGTCCATGTCCAAATGGATATTGAACCGCATTGTTATATCCTTCTTCATTGTTTAAGAAATATGTTTCATAATAACGATATCCTACATAAATACCTTCCACATAATTCACAAAATGGTATCCTTCTGCATTGTCATATTCAAATGTTCCGAAGTTATTCCATGTAGGTGTTTTTGTTAAATCTTTTACGAATGTGTCTACTGTTTTTCCTGAAGGATTTAATTCTCCAGTGATAATTTTTCCTAATGCGTTAAATCCTTCTTGTCCAGGACTTGGTAACCAGATTGTACTTTTGATTTGAGAATACTCATCTACCCAATCTAATTCCATTGCATTCGAACCATTATATAACACAATTACATTTTCAAAATTACTTGTTACTAATTCTACCATTTCACGTTCTGTTTTTGATAATTGTAAGTAATGTTCACCAGCTGGAAAATCTCCAGGATTTCCTTCATATGTTACTTTACTTACATCAGTAGGAACATCTGCACCTTCTCCACCAACACGTGTAATAACAATAAGTGCTGTATCAGAAAATTCTTTTGCACTATTTAATAAATCAGTTGTATATGTACCAGCAACTGGTTCTGGTAAAGTCCAATCTTGTGACCACATTCCTACTTCTGGTCTATCTGCTCTATAATTTACATAAAACTCTTCTAATTCTGTATTATATTGAATTCCTGCATTTGTTAATCCTTGTAATAAAGTAACACATGTTTCTGGATCAATTGATCCTGAACCTGTTCCACCGTAACATGGGTTTGTTGAAGCCCAACCAAATACATTTAATGCTGTAATATCAATTGGTAAAAATGAATTATCATTTTTAAGTAATACAGTTCCTTGATTTGCCATTTCTTCTGCAAGTGCTGAAGATTCTGCCAATGTTTCTTCACTAATTCCTTTTGTATCTGGAAATAATTGTGTGATTAATGTTGACATAGGTCCCACACAAATAGCATTTACTGTAATAATTAATACTAATACAGATACTAATGCTGCTTCACAGTTAAATAAAAACATTTTTTTCTTGTCAAATTTTGCTTCTAAAACTGTTCCAATGATCATTGCTGCAAGTCCAATTACAACAAATGGTACAAGATATGGAACTATAGTATTAATCATTGAATACACATCCGCCATATCTAATGTTGGATCGTTTCTTAATACATTAAGTACTACTGCTGCTATAATTGCAAGTAATGCTACGCATACTGCAAGAATAAGCCATTTTTTCTTACTTCTTTTCATAACCTTTTCTTCCTTTTCTTCATAAATTTAGTTGATTTTTCAACCTCTCCTCATGCAAAATCTTTATTTTGCATCGTTCATTATATCAAATATAATCCTTTT
The DNA here is from genome assembly GCA_051653625.1 of Lachnospiraceae bacterium. Classification (GTDB taxonomy): domain Bacteria; phylum Bacillota; class Clostridia; order Lachnospirales; family Lachnospiraceae; genus SFDP01. The sequence goes on along the minus strand of JBOFWM010000111.1, from coordinate 6,727 downwards.
GTGAAATGATTTGCACAATTGGTTATATTTCGAACATATTTGGTAATTAGATGTATTTATTTACCAATTATTTTTAAATAAATTAACCAAATTTTGAAAAATAAAAATATAACGTGTATGAAAGAAGAATTATTTACTATTATTTTCAAAACATAAAAGGGCTGAATCATTTTTCAAGTGACAGCCCTTTTGTTGTAGTTATTTACTTTCTGAATTTGTACTTTCTAATATTACTTTTTTTGATTTCTTATTTCTATTTAAAATCATAAAAATAAGTACGATTGCGATAAGTGCGATTACACCATCTACAGCATACATCACAAATACCCATGGTGCTGTTTTGTATGTAATAATACTACCTGGAGCAACACCATTCATTGCATTTGAATGCGCAACTGTATAAAGAATATTTTTACTAGCTTTTCTTAAATTAGTTACAGCTGTTGCGCTTGTAGTATCTTCTAAACTCTTCATAGCATCTGTTGATAAGATTAAATCTGTCCCTGCCGCAATACTTTGATCTGGATACATATATTCATATAAATCAAAGTCAGTAATTGCAAAACCTTCAAATCCCCATTCATCACGAAGAACAGTTTGCATCAACGGATAAGAACCACCAGCCCATGTAGAGCCTATACGATTAAATGAACTCATAACAGCAGTTGCACCATTCATTTCAATTTCACTTCTGCTACCATCTTCTCCTGTTATTGCGCTAATCGTTTGTGTAGAATTTTTTACTGTATATTCAAATGGTTTTAAGTAAATTTCACGCATTGCTTGCTCATTCACCCATGAACTTACACCATTATTAATACGATTTGTTTCTTGATCGTTTAATGCAAAATGCTTAATTGTAGTATAAACACCTTTTGTTGAAGCACCAGTTACACATGCTGCTCCCATCATTCCAGAAAGTAATGGATCTTCTGAATAATATTCAAAATTTCTTCCTGCAAATGGACTTCTATGAATATTCATTGCTGGTGCATACCAACCATTTACACCATTTACTAATGCTTCATTACCGACCATTACACCCATACGATATACCAAATCTAAATTAAATGTCGACGCAATTACTACTTCTGATGGATAAGCTGTACTACTTAAGCTTGTCATATAAGAGCTAATACCTGCTGGGCCATCAAAATCTACTGTTGCTGGTTTCCCAATTGAACGAATATTTACAGTAGCATACATACCATTTAACACTAATTTTGCCATATCATCAACTTTTAATTGATCTAATAATAATTCCCATGATTCATCATCATATGGTAATCCACGCATATCAATAAGTTTTAATCCATTTTTTTCATTTGTATTAGGCATAACTGCATCTGGATCTTCATTATTTTTTGCACTATACGCTTGATATCCAGCAATTGTTGTTTCGCTTGCCACAAAATCATCTCCAACTGGAGCTGTTGGGAATGTCCCTGCAAAATCTGCACGTGACATATTCACTTTAATTCCTTCAGAAATGTCATCAAATTGATTTGTTACAGCTATATTATCACTTTCACGATGGTTTTCTCCACTATATACAATTGTATTATTTAAATTATAAACAATTGTATCACAACTTTCTTTTATAGTATGTGAATCTGTACGTAAACTTAAAATGTAATCACCAGAATCTAAAACATAAGCTTTGTGATTTATATAATCATAAGAAGCCATTTCTTCTACTGCTAAAGTAAGGGTTACTGTTTCCGACTCACCTGGAGCTAATAGACCTGTTTTAGCAAATGCACCTAAAACAACTTCTGATTTTTCAATACCACCTTTAGTATAAGGTGCAGTATAATATAATTGTACAACTTCTTTTCCACTTACAGCCCCTGTATTTGTAACTTTAACATCTACCGTAATATCTTCTTTTTCATTACCTAACTTTTGTCCTACAACTTCCCAACTAAAATCAGTATAAGACAATCCATATCCAAATGGATATACAACTGCTTCATCATAATTTATAAAGCCTTCTACTGCTGCAGTTTCATAATAGCGATATCCAATATAAATACCTTCTTCATATTGCACAAAATATCCATCACCCATTGCATTTGATTTACTAATATTTGTATATTTATAATCACCAAAATTAACAAAAGTTGGATCCTTTGTAAAATCCGCTGGATAGATATCTACTGTACGTCCTGATGGATTAATTGTACCAGCTAATACATTACCAACTGCATTAAATCCTGTTTGTCCTGGTGATCCAATCCATACAATCGCATCAATATCTTCATCATCTTCTAATACTCCAAGTTCCATAGCTGAACTTGCATTGATTAAAACTACAACATTCTCAAAATTTGCTTTTGCAAGAGCAATTGCATCTAATTCATCTTGTGTAAGTTCTAATTGATGTTGACTATCCACATAGTTGTTATCCCAACCTTTCATATCTTGTGTTAAGTCACCACCTTCTCCACCTCCACGACCAATTACAATTACAGCTGCGTCGTTGTAGTTAGAAAAACTTGATATTGCTTCACTTGTATATCCAGATACAGGCATCTCTCCTATATAATAAGAGGATTCTTCTGGCTTATCCATTGCAATAACACCTTTTGGTTCTGTATAACTACTTAAAATACTATACACTGTTTCATTAATATCAAATCTTGCACTCTTAAGACCTGAATGTAAATCTACTACAGAATCTAATTTCACAGCACCTGATCCTGATCCACCATATACTGGATCAGCTGCACTTCGTCCAAATAATGTAATTTTTGCTTTATCTGTTAAAGGTAAGACTCCATTGTTTTTCATTAAAACAATACCTTCACCTTCAATTTCTTCAACTAATTCATTGGCTGCTTTTTTAACATCTGCTTTTGTATAATCAAGTTTATAATATTCACTATCCCATTCATCTGCACCTTCTGCAGTTGTGATTATCATTTCTCCTGTTCCAAAAAAGAGATCCATATAGCCACTAAATATATTTGCTGCAATATTTGCTACAAGTGTTATTACAAGTAATATAGCTACTACACTTGACCATATTGCCGTAAATTTTTTTGTTGACATTTTTGCTTTCATTTTTTTACAACCTCCTTATTTTGTTAACCTAATTTTAAGTTTTAAAAAAATCAGCAGGGTTGCAAATATTTTTGCTTCCCTGCTGTTCTTTATTTATAGGCTTATTTACCTTTATTGGCAGGCTCTGTTAATGGTGCAACATTGTATTTTTCTGTACGTTCATCAGAAATTACGCCAGACCAGTTTAATCCAAATGCAAAATCATATGTATTTCCAGTTGAATCTACATAACATTCCATGTCACGTGGTACATCTTCAAGTTGTGCTTCAACAGCATCCATGCTTGCTGGTAATTGAATTGGTAATAATCCTGTTGGTTCAAATTCTCCTGCAAGTGCACGCATAAATAAAATATTGTTAATGCTAAAACCTGTTAAAATTGCATCAGCTTTTTCTTCAAATTCTGCTGGAACAAATGGATTAGCTGCATTTACAGCAACAACTAATTTACCAGTAGAAGAAAGATTTTTTGCTGCATATTCAATTGTATCAATTGCCGAACTATTATACGCTGTAAAAGATTTTCCATAGTACGAACGATTTTCTTTTACTAATACTTTTTGAACACCGTATGGATCTGCTTCTTCACTTTCAATCATATCTCCTGCAAGTGATTCTGCGCGCACACCTTCACTTAATGCTGTATATTCACCATATTGTAATGTAATTGGCTCATATTCTTCAGTTTCTAAGTTATATCCACCTGCATATCCACCATTTAATGGATTTTGAATAATTACTAATGCATAATCACATGCTGCAATTTCTTGCGCTGATGCACGAATAATATCTTCATATGAATATGTTGCATTTCCATCTTTATCTTCTGGACCAGTCATTTCTGTTGAAAGAGTATCAGTAACAACATTAAACAATTCATTTGCAACTTTTAAGTCTACTGGCAATGTCCATGATGGGGCTGTAATACTAGCTCCTCCCCCTCCAGAAACTGTAGTCATTTCTGAAATATAAACCATTGGAATATATACAGTCGCTTTTTCTGCTCCTGTTTCCGCAGCTTTAATTGTTTCATCTTCATTTTTTAACATAATTACTGATTTTTCTTGTGCTGCTAAACCTGCTGCAACTGCTTCATCATTTCCAACAACTGCTTTTGCATTTGCAACATCTACATAAGGATTATCAAATAATCCAGTATAGAAAAACCCTTTTACAAGACGAGCTCCTGATTCTTGGAATCGAGCTAAAATTGCTTCTTCTCCAATTTCATCAACTCCAATTTCATATGCTTCTAAGATTGGTTCTGGATTATTAAATCCACCTAATTGATCAGTTCCAGCCATTAATGCTTTATAGAAACGCTCACCAGGTGTCAAATCATCTACCCCCCATGTTCTTGTTCCATCTGCAAGAATACTCCAGTCAGTACAAATAATACCATCATATCCGTAAGTTTCACGAAGTAATTGATTTTTGTAGTCACTATATGCTGAACCAACTAATTCTCCATATGCTTCATCTTCACTCCATGCAATTGAATAAGAAGTCATAACTGCTGCTGCAGAACCTGTAATACTATCTGTAAGGTTAAACCCACCATCCACAAATGGAATTAAATGTGTATTAAACGCATCCCCAGGATAAACAGTATATTTTCCCCAGAAATTATGTGATTCACGACCTGATTCACCAGCACCATCTCCTGGCCAATGTTTAATCATTGCTAAAACACTGTCTGCTCCCCATCCTAAATCTGTTCCATTTTCATATGTTGATTGACTACCACTTACTGCTGCTTGTGCCATATCACGAGAAAGTGCTGGATCATCACCATAAGTACCATTTACACGACTCCAACGTGGTTCTGTTGCAAGATCTGTTTGAGGTCCTAAAAGTGTGCTAATACCAAGTGCGCGATATTCAATTGCAAGTTGATTTGCTGCTTCTAATGCAATTGAAGGGTCAAATGTTGATGCTAATGCAAAGTTACCTGGCCATACAGATACTCCCGAACTACGTGGATCTGTACTAATTCCTACAGGAATTCCAAGTCCCATACCTTCTACATAAGCTTGCATTGAGTTTGCCCATGCTGCTTGGTCTTCTGAAGCTGATGCCGATGCTGCATTTAATACTGAACGAAGTCCCATATCTAAGAATGTTTTTTGATCTTCTGTTAACTCTGCAGTAACATCACGTTGATGTCCACTAAATAACATCAAACCTGCAACATCTTCTACAGTCATTTGTGAAGCAATATTTGCAGCACGAGTTTCATCATCTAAACGCCAATCTTCATATGCATCAAGCATCCCATTTTTATTTAAATCTTTAAATGCAAATCCATCTGATTGTAAAAGTGATATTCCAGATTCTTTTGAATATCCTAATGTTTTACCACCTTCATTTGTTACAAGTACATATCCATCTGCTGTTTCTGTTTCAGTCCATTTTACAGTACCTGATCCCAATTCTTCCACTTCTGCTGTTTGTACAGTAGTGCTTCCACTTTCTTGTGTTGTTTCTTTTGAACCACCACATCCCATAATTGAAGATGCAGCAACAATTGTTGCAACAGAAAGTGCAATAAGTCTTTTACTTCTTGCTTTCATATTTTTACCTCTCCTTTCAATATCAAGTTAAATAATTAACTTCTCCCTTACATAAGTATATTCTTATGCCTAAAAGTATTATAACAAATGTGAACTTTTTGTGATATAATTCGCATAACTGGTCATATTTTGTTCACGTTTGGTAATAGTTTCATCAATTTGCCTAATTTCTATTGTTTTTTATATGAAATTCTAATTGTTTTGTTGCTCAGATAACCATTCAAAAATTGTTTTTCCATTTCCTACTTGTTCTATTGAGGTATTAAATTCATAATCATTATCTACTGTACATTCATTATTAAATACGTATCTCCATGATTCATGTCCAAAATATACTATAGGATTTCCATTATTATCTTTAAATTTTCCACTTGTATCATATACATTCTTCCATAATGATAAATAAGTATTTTTTGCACCTGTTTCTAATAATCTTTTATAAGTAGATATTGTATTTTTTTCTGGATCAATAACAGTATCGTCCACTGAATGAGTAAACCATATTGGAATTTTCGCTAATTTTTTAATTTCTTCATTAGATATATACTCATCTAGATACGCTTCACAAATTGGAAATGCAGCTGCAAAATATTCCGGATAATTTATCAACATATTCATTGTCATATACCCTCCATTTGAACAACCTCCTATATAAATACGTTTTCTATCAATAGTTGAATTTTCTTGGACATAGTTTTCAATCAATTCCATTAAAATTTCTGTATATATCGAAGTGGGATTTTCACCTGTCAAGTCATTTCCCTCGCCTGTAGCATTCCTCCAAACAGTTGGACATTGCGGTACTAATACATAAGACCCTCCCATTATATTTTGAAAGTCATCACCTGCAAATACTGTAGCTTTATTTCCTAATAATGGTATTCTTGTATCTGTTCCACCTTCACCACCACCATGAAGCCATATAAGTAGTGGATTATTTTCTTGATTTTTTGGTTTATAACTAGCATAATATAACACATCATTTTCTAATTGATCTTTTAAAATTTCAATTGTATTTGTCCTATATTCTAAACCATGTTCAAAATCATCAACCAATATCATTTGTGATATTTCCGAATTTTTTGTAT
>JBOFWM010000110.1:0-15983 GCA_051653625.1 Lachnospiraceae bacterium | reverse complement strand
CCACTAGGACCAAATGTAAATGCGTTAGAAAAAGAAGTGGTTGAGTATGTGTCAACAGGATACGCAGCTGCATTGAGTTCTGGAACAGCAGCGCTACATTTATCTCTTAGAATGCTTGATGTAAAAGAAGGGGATTACGTATTTGTATCGGATTTAACCTTTAGTGCAACTTGTAATCCGATTTGTTATGAAAGAGCAACACCTGTATTTATTGATAGTGAAGAAGAAACATGGAACATGTGTCCAAAAGCATTAGAAAAGGCATTTTTAGAATATCCAACTCCAAAAGCAGTCATTCTTGTTCATTTGTATGGAACACCAGCAAAACTAGATGAAATTATGGAGCTTTGTAAAAAGCATAATGTTCCTTTAATAGAAGATGCAGCAGAATCTATGAGTAGTACATACAAAGGACAACAAACAGGAACGTTTGGAGAAATGGGGATTTTTTCTTTTAATGGAAATAAGATTATTACATCATCTGGTGGTGGAATGTTACTTGCAAAAAAAGAAGAACTTGCAAAAAAAGCAGTATTTTTATCGACACAAGCAAGAGATGAAGCAAGATATTATCAACATTCTCAAATTGGATTTAATTATCGAATGAGCAATATTGTAGCAGGTATTGCAAGAGGTCAATTGCTTCACTTAGAAGAACATAAGGCTAGAAAAAAAGAAATTTATGCAGAGTATAAAGAAGCCTTTAAGGAAATCAAAGACATCATGATGAACCCAATGAATAAAGATGGGGATGCCAACAATTGGTTATCTGGAATGTTGCTAAAAAAAGAGTCAGATGTTTCGCCTTATGATATTATGGATGCACTCGAAGCACAAAATATTGAGGCAAGACCAGTTTGGAAACCGATGCATTTACAACCAGTATTTGAATGCTATCCATTTGTAACAATGAAAGAAGATGGAATAAGTGTTGGAGAAGAAATCTTTCAACGAGGACTTTGTTTACCAAGTGATATTAAAAATACAAAGGAAGATATGGAATTGATTATTCGTATTATCAAGGGATTTTGGGTGAAATAAGATGTATAAAAATGGAATCAAAAGAATCATAGACTTTACATTATCCTTGCTTGGAATTTTAATCTTATGGCCTGTTTTACTGATTGTATATATTTTCGTGCGTATCAAATTAGGTACACCTGCAATCTTTTCACAAGCAAGACCAGGAAAAGATGAAAAAATATTTACACTATATAAATTTCGTACGATGACAGATGAAAGAGACGAATTGGGAGCATTATTGCCAGATGAAATTCGCCTTACTCGCTTTGGAAAAATGTTGCGGTCTACAAGTTTAGATGAATTGCCAGAATTATGGAATATTTTAAAAGGAGATATGAGTATTATAGGTCCACGTCCCTTATTAGTAGAATATCTTCCAAGATATAATGAAGAACAAAAAAAACGTCACAAGGTAAGACCAGGTCTTACTGGTTGGGCCCAAGTAAATGGAAGAAATGCTATTACATGGGAGAAAAAGTTCGAATATGATGTGGAATATGTGGAAAATCTCTCGTTCGTATTTGATCTAAAAGTATTTTTTCAAACGATTGCTTCTGTTTTTAAAAGAAGCGGAATAAGTAGTGAAACAAGTGCAACCATGGAAGTATTTATGGGAACAAGTGATGGGAGTAAAAAGTAAAACGATGAAGAAAGTTTTGATACTATCGAATTCTGCAAAAGGGTTATATAACTTTCGATATGAAGTGATAGAAGCAATTGCAAAAGAATACCAAGTATATATTAGTCTACCAGATGAAGAACATAGCGAATCATTTAAAGCACTAGGATGTGAAATGATTCGGACTTCTATCAATAGACGTGGAATCAATCCCATTGAGGATGGAAAACTGTTACGCGCATATATGCGAATAGTAAAAGAAATCAAACCAGATGTCGTATTGACCTACACAATCAAACCAAATATCTATGGTGGGATTGCGTGCAGGATAAAGAGAATCCCATATCTTGTAAATATTACAGGACTTGGGAGCGCTCTTGAAAATCCGGGGTTCTTACAAAGAATCACAAAGAATCTATACCGAATTGCTTTAAAAAAAGCATCTTGTATTTTTTTGCAAAATAAAGAAAATTTAGAGTTTTTTGAAGCAAATCATATTTCAAAAGGGAAAAAAATCTTACTTCCTGGTTCGGGAGTAAATTTAGATAAATATAAGTGTTTGCCAATGAAAGAACATGGTACGAACTTTCTTTTTATTTCAAGAATTATGAGAGAAAAGGGAATTGAAGAGTACTTAGAGGCAGCAAAAGTTATAAAAGAAAAATACCCAAATACTTCTTTTGCCGTATTAGGTGGAATGGAAGAAAGTTATGAAAAAATTATAAAAAAAATGACAGAATGTAACATTATAGAGTATTATGGAAATGTATGGGATGTAACTCCTTATTTAAAGAATGCACATTGTTTGATTCATCCAAGCTATTATCCAGAAGGAATGTCTAATGTATGCTTAGAATCCGCAGCAAGTGGACGAGCAGTGATTACAACAAAAAGAGCAGGCTGTAAAGAAACAGTGGAAGACGAAGTAAGTGGGTATCACATAAATGAAAAAGATGTAAAGAATTTAATAGAAAAAATGGAGCGTTTCCTTTCGTTGTCTTTTGAAGAAAAGCAAAAAATGGGAAGTGCTGGAAGAAAAAAAATGGAATTAGAATTTGATAGAAAAATAGTAGTAAAACAATATATGGAGGAAATACAACATGTCGTTATATGAGAAAATCGTATCTGGTGAGGAAAAAATATCTTTGGTAGGTTTAGGATATGTAGGAATGCCAATCGCGGTAGCATTTGCAAAAAAAGTAAAAGTTATTGGATTTGACGTAAATAAACATAAAATTGAACAATATAGAAATGGAATTGATCCAACAAAAGAAGTAGGAGATCAAGTGATTCAAGAAACAACAGTAGAATTTACACATGACCCTTTCGTACTTCGAGAAGCAAAATTTCACATTGTAGCAGTTCCTACACCTGTAAATGCAGATCATACACCAGATTTATCACCAGTAGAAGGTGCAAGTAAATTAGTGGGACAAAATCTAACAAAAGGATCGATTGTAGTATTTGAATCTACAGTTTATCCAGGAGTCACAGAAGATGTTTGTGTTCCAATCTTAGAAAAAGAATCAGGTCTTATATGTGGCGTGGATTTTAAAGTGGGATATTCACCAGAGCGAATTAATCCAGGCGATAAAGTGCACCGATTAGAAACCATTATTAAAATTGTATCTGGGATGGATGAAGAAACCATTGATACAATTGCAAAGGTATATGAGATTGTAGTTGAAGCCGGAGTTTATAAAGCAGAATCCATTAAAGTTGCAGAAGCGGCTAAAGTCATTGAAAATAGTCAAAGAGACATTAATATTGCATTTATGAATGAATTGTCTATTATTTTCAATAAAATGAACATCGATACAAAAGCAGTTCTTGCGGCAGCAGGAACAAAATGGAACTTCTTGCCATTTACTCCAGGTCTTGTAGGTGGGCATTGTATAGGTGTTGACCCTTATTACTTAACATATAAGGCGGAAGAATTAGGATACCATTCACAAATTATTTTAGCAGGTAGAAGAATTAATGATGACATGGGGCGTTACGTTGCCGAGAATGTAGTAAAGAATTTAATAAAAGCGAATATACCTGTTAAAAATGCGCGAGTTGGAATTCTAGGATTTACATTTAAAGAAAACTGTCCAGATACAAGAAATACAAAAATTATTGACATTGTAAAAGAACTTAGAGAATATGGCATAGAGCCTATTATCGCCGACGAAACAGCAGATAGAGAAGAAGCAAAACATTTATATGGGATTGAAATGGTAGATGATGCAGAAGTGACAAATGTAGATGCTTTAATTATTGCAGTTGCACATCATGAATTTAGTGCAATTTCAAAAGAAAAGATAACCAGCTATTTTAATGAAAAAAATGAGAAAAAAGTATTATTAGATATTAAAGGTATTTTAGAAAAAAATGAGTATATGGACGAGGATTATTTATATTGGAGATTATAAAGAAAAAATCATATTATAATACGATCGCGATTTTTATAGTATCTGGAATTGTTTTTGTTTGGCTATTCTTGCAGGGCAATTATGGAATTGCAGGAGATTCTGATTCATACTTAACCTTTAGTATAGCAAGAGAGCCAATATACCCTTTATTCCTTCTGGTGTTTCGAAAACTGTTTGGAGAAGGAGAAGCAATCTATATTCCGCTTGCAGTAGTACAAAATGCAATAGGAGCAATTTCTTGTGCAATGACTGCTTTGTATTTAGGGAAAACGATTTTAAAGAGTGAAATTGGAAAATGGATTTGTTTGGCTGGTCTTGTTTTGCCACATCTTATGACTCCTCTTTTTGCAAAAAGTGGACTTGTAATGACAAATAAAATAATGACAGAAGGAATAACCATTTCTATTTACTATATTTTCATGATTTATATAGTAAAAATGATAGTTGAAAAAAAGCAGTTCTATAAACATATAGTGATTAGTAGTTTGTTTGTTCTTTGTCTTGTACTAATAAAAGGGCAGATGATGGTATTAATTGTTGGCCTTGGAATAATAGTTGCAATGAAATTTTGTTTAAAGAAGCATTATATTGGTATTCTTGCATCGGTATTAGGTGTTGGATTGCTTTTTTTTCTTACAGCAACGATTGCGAGCACATTCCATTATATAAATAGCGGAATTTATACCAATACAGTTTCTTCAGCACCAATGATTGTTGCAAATGCATTATATGTATCAGAACGAGAAGATGGCGCTGGGATAGAAGACGAAAAGCTACAAACATTGTTTTATATGATATATGATACCTTAGAAGAAAATCAAATGTTAGCAAAAAATTCGCCGAGTGGAATTTTAAATCGTGCATTTCATCATGAGAAGATGCATGATGCAATTAATTTTGATGTGTTTGTTCCCGAAAAGAATAACGTATATGAGGGAATTGCAAATGAAGACTATGGGCAATACTTATTACTAGAAGACCAAGTTGCAAAAGAATTAACAAAAGAATTACTAAAAGTAAATTGGAAAAGATATTTACAAAACTATGTTTCAGTATGTACATTGGGATTTGTTCGAAGTATATCAATTGACCGAAGTATTTTTATATCGCTAACATGGATCCTTTATGGAATAGCGATACTACTTGCCCTTTTTACAATAAGAAAAAGAGGATGGAACAAAGAAGTTCAGTTTTTTCTTAGTATATTTATGCTGATGATTGGATTTGTAATGGGAACCTCACTAATCTTACAATGCATCACTCGTTATGTGATTTACAATATGCCATTTTTCTATATTGCAATACTTGGAATGATAAAATGCAATTGGGATTACAGAGGTAGAAAGAAAGGAAATTAAGATGAGTTATCAAGACGTAAAATTTGAAAAAGATACCGTATTTTTAGTAACAGGAGGAGCCGGCTTTATAGGGTCTAATTTATGTGAGGCAATTTTAGAATTAGGATACAAAGTAAAATGCCTTGATAATTTATCTACGGGAAAACGAGAAAATGTGGAGTTGTTTATCCATCATGAAAATTACTCTTTTATCGAAGGCGATATTCGTGATTTAGATACTTGCCTTAATGCATGTGATGGTGTTGACTTTGTATTAAATCAAGCAGCATGGGGAAGTGTTCCAAGAAGTATAGAAATGCCACTGTTCTATGAAGAAGTAAATATTAAAGGGACATTAAATATGATGGAAGCTGCAAGACAAAAGAACGTGAAGAAGTTTGTCTATGCATCAAGTTCTTCTGTGTATGGAGATCATCCTGTACTTCCAAAAGTAGAAGGCCAAGAGGGAAATATTTTGTCACCCTATGCGTTGACTAAAAAAGTAGATGAGGAATATGGAAGACTATATAAGACTTTATACGGGTTAGATACGTATGGAATGCGATATTTTAATGTATTTGGAAGACGACAAGATCCAGAGGGTGCATATGCAGCAGTTTTACCAAAATTTATTAAAATGCTACTGAACAACGAAGCACCAACTATTAATGGAGATGGAAAACAATCTAGAGATTTTACGTATATTGATAATGTAATAGAAGCAAATTTAAAAGCATGTTTAGCACCTAGTGAAGCAGCGGGAGAAGCATATAATGTGGCATATGGTGGAAGAGAATATTTAATTGATATTTACTACCATTTATGTAAGGCATTAGGCAAAGAGATTGAGCCAAATTTTGGACCAGATCGCGCAGGAGATATCAAACATTCCAATGCAGATATAACAAAAGCAAAGACAAAATTAGGATACGATCCAGAGTTTGATTTCCAAAAGGGGATTGAAAAAGCAATTGACTGGTATAGACAAAATTTATAAACGTCATATATGTAAAGGAAATGGAGATATGAAACAATATCATATAGCTTGCCTTCTACTTACGTTAGGACGTGGAGGCGCAGAACGTGTAGTTGCAAATTTATGTAATGATTATCTAGTAAAACAAGGTAAGGTTACGATTATTACTTGCATGAAAAAGGAAGTTGGTTACACGTTAGATTCAAAAATTACACATCGTTGTATTGAAGAGACATCGGATGCATCCTACTCTTCTTTGGCAGATCGTTTCTTAAAAAGGAGACGACTGTTAAAGAGAGTGTTAAAGGATGTAAATCCAGATGTCTTGTTGTGCTTTTTGCCTGAACCAAATTTTTTAGCATTAAGTTTGAAAAAAAGCTTTCCTTTTCCAATGATCATTTCTGTTCGTAATGATCCCGTTAGAGAGTACGGAAATGTTGTATATAAAAGCATTATGAAGATGCTATATCCAAAAGCAGATGGATATGTATTTCAAACAAAAGAGGCAATGGAGTACTTTTCCTTCTCAAAACATATTTTAGAAAAAGGAAAAGTGATCCCGAATCCATTAGGAAAAGAATACATAGGAGAAATACCTTGTGAAATGGAGAAAAGAGAACCTTACATTGTAAATGTAGGGAAATTAGATGAGCAAAAAAATCAAGAGATTCTAATTCGAGCATTTTGTCCTATTGCAAAAAAATATCCAGGTATGATTTTAAAAATTTATGGAGAAGGAATATTACGTTCTAAACTCATACGTATAACACGAGAGCTAGACATAGCATCACAAGTTGTATTTTGTGGAAATAAAAAGAATTTGAAAGAAGATATTAAGAATAGTTCCTTATTTGTATTAACTTCAGATTATGAAGGGATGCCAAATGCATTAATGGAAGCAATGGCACTTGGATTACCAGTAATTAGTACAGATTGTCCATGTGGAGGGCCAGCATTCTTAATAGAGCATACGAAAAATGGAATATTAGTTCCAGTTGGAGCAAAAGAAGAATTAACACTTGCAATGGATAAGATGTTACAAGATAAGAAAATGGCCAATGAAATGGGAAAAAATGCATGTGAAATTCAATATACACTTCATCCTGATATTATCAATCGAATATGGGGAAGTTACATCACAAAAGTCATGAAAGAAAGGTCGAAATAAAGCATGTGTGGAATTCTAGGATTTTGTAATAGAAAGATAACAGACGATCGAGAAATTAAAAAAATGAGTGATGCCATTTTGCATAGAGGACCAGATGATTATGGTTGTTGGCACGATGAACATACAGGAATTTGGCTTGGCCATAGAAGATTATCCATTCTTGATTTATCAAAGGCCGGTGCACAGCCTATGATTTCAAAAAGTGAACGATATGTTATGGTTTACAATGGAGAAATTTACAATATAGAGGTATTGCGTAAAAAATTATTAGAAGAGAGACACATTACAAGTTTTAAAGGGACTTCGGATACGGAAGTTTTGCTTGAAGGAATTGCTGCGTATGGATATTCCGTATTAGACGATTTAAAAGGGATGTTTGGGGCAGCAGTATACGATCGGGAAGAAAAGACACTCACTTTATTTAGAGATAGAGTGGGAGAAAAACCTTTATATTATGGGTTTGTTAGAGGAAACTTTGTATTTGCATCGGATTTATTATCCATAAAAGCGATGACAGACTTTCAAAACAAGATAAATAAAGAGGCGCTTGCTTTATTTTTACGATTGGGTTATTTGCCAACACCTTATTCCATTTATGAAGACATCTATAAATTAGAGCCAGGAAAAATGTTAAAAATAGCAGCACCTTTTATAAACATTGATGGTATAGAAACATATTATAGTATGGAAGAGGTAGCAAAAGCAGGAGAAAAAAATCCATTTAAAGGGAGTTTTCAAGAGGCAAAAGAAGAGTTAAAACGATTACTGACAAACTCCATAGAGCAACAAATGATAGCAGATGTACCAGTCGGTGCATTTTTATCAGGTGGAATTGATAGTCCTTTAATTGTTTCAATTATGCAGTCGCTTCGTAAAGAGCCGGTTAAAACCTTTACAATGGGATTTGAAGATCCAAAATACAATGAAGCATTGTTTGCAAAAGAAATTGCGGCACATATCGGAACGGATCATACGGAACTTTATGTTACAGAAAAAGAGTTACAAGAGGTGATTCCAAAATTGCCACACATTTTCTCGGAACCGTTTGCAGATTCTTCGCAACTTCCAACGTATCTTGTCAGTAAGTTAGCAAAGAGTAAAGTAACAGTATCTCTTAGTGGAGACGCAGGAGATGAATTGTTTTGTGGATATAATACGTATTATAAATGTGATAATTTATGGAATAAAGTTAAAAAAGTGCCATATCCGTTAAGAAATGCAATGGGAAAAGCAGTGAGTGTTACGCCATTTGTAAAAAATGGAACAATCTATCGAGGTACGGAATGTCTCATGGCAAAAAACTCCATTCAATTAAAAGAGGCGGTATGTAATAGAATGGATTATTATAGTGATCACATCGTAAATGGAATCACATTGCCACTTAATAAAGAGATTCCTATTTTACAAGATAATAAGCAGAATATGTTATTGAAAGATATGTGTTATTATCATCCAGAAGATATTTTAGTAAAAGTGGATCGTGCAGGTATGGAAGTATCTCTAGAAAATAGAATTCCATTATTAGACCAAGAAATTATACAATTTGCATGGAGCTTACCAATCGACTATAAATATAAAGATGGCGTAAGCAAAGTGATTTTAAAGGAATTGCTCTATGAGTATGTACCAAAAGAAATGTTAGATAGACCGAAAAAAGGATTTTCTGTACCAATAAAAAATTGGTTACAACAAGGGAGTGTTCACGAGTATGCCTTTGATTTACTAGAGAAAAGCAAATTAGTGGAAGATGGATTTTTAGAAAAAAGGAAGTTTCAAAAGGTATTACAAGAGTTTCATAACAAAGGAATTCATAGTGGATTGCTATGGAAATTATTTGTTGCAGAACAATGGTATAGAGAGAAATAAAAAAGTAGGAAAGGTGTGTGCTTAATTTGAAAAGAATGGTTCACATTGTAGGAAATCTTGCTCCAGGTGGAATGGGAAGCTTTCTTATGAATGTTTATAAAAAAATAGATCGAAATAAGGTGCAGTTTGATTTTATTGTAATGGGTGAAAAAGAAGTAAATTATCATAAAGAAGCAGAAGAATTAGGTGCTAAAATTTATAAAATTACACCTCTTTCAACAAATCCATTAAAATATTTTATGGAAATCAAAAATATTATAAAAAATAATTCCTATGAGGTTGTTTTTCGCCATACGGATATTGCTACAGTAGCAATTGATTTATTGGCTGCGAAATTAGGAGGCGCAAAAGAACGGATTCCTCATTCGCATTCTACGGATGCAAAACATGTAACGATTCATAAAATGATGCGTCCATTCTTAGTAGCACTTTCTACAAAAAGATATGCTTGTTCAAAACCTGCAGGAAAATGGATGTTTAAAAAAGCAAGCTATACCTTAGTGAAAAATGGAATAGATTTATCGAAGTATTCTTTTGATATAGAAAAAAGAGAAATTATGCGAAAGGAACTTCAAATAGAAGATAAATTTGTCATTGGTCACGTTGGAAATTTTGTAAAAGCAAAAAATCATGGATTTATTTTAGAAATTGTTTCGGAAATCGCAAAAATAAAAGGAAAAGAAAATATGACTCTTTTATTAGTTGGAGATGGGGAATTAAGAGAAACAATTGAAGAGAAAATAAAAGCATTAGAATTAGAAGAATGTGTTCAATTACTAGGAATTCGTGAAAATGTAGCAGATCTACTTCAAGCAATGGATTGTTATTTGTTTCCTTCTGTTTATGAGGGATTACCAGTAGCACTTGTAGAAGCACAAGCAATAGGTCTTCCTTGTTTTATTTCAGATACCATAGCAAAAGAAATAAAAATGACGGAATACTTATATATAAAGGATTTAGATATGGGCGCTAAAAATTGGGCGAATTTTATTATGGATCATCAAAGACCACGTCAAGCAGGAGATATCGTTGTTTTAGAAGAATGTGGATACGATATAATGGACACAGTAAAAAAATACGAGGAATTATAGATGAAAAAAATTCTATTTCATATTAATAGCCTTGGAAAAGGTGGAGCAGAACGAGTAATGTCAAATTTGGCAAATTGTTTTGTGGAGGATGGTTATGAAATTATATTAACTACCCAGTGGAAAGAAAAGGATGAATATCAAATTAGTGATAAAGTCAAAAGAATTCATGTCGGATTACAGCCAGAGGATGAAAAAAAAGGAAGACTTTATAAGCTGATGAAAAGGTATGGAAATTTAAGAAATGTAATCAAAGAACAAAAGCCAGATTTGATTCTTGCTTTCTCAAAAAATTCTAATTTTAGGGCAATTCTTGCTGCGTTGGGATTACATATTCCAGTCGTTGTTTCAGAACGAAGTGATCCTAATTTTCAGTATAAAGGAAACATTCAGAAAGCAAAAGGAAATATCTTATATCGCATTGCAGCTGGCAATGTGTTTCAAACAGAATATGCAAGAGATTTTTTTAACAAAAGTGTACAAAAAAAATCAACCGTAATTTTCAATCCTTTACATGAAAAATATATTAAAGTTACGCAATCAGAACAACGAAAAAAAGAGATTGTTACAGTTGGACGAATTTCAGAAGTGAAAAATCAAAAAATAATGATAGAAGCATTTTTAGAAGTTCGAAAGATATATCCAGAATATAAATTTAAAATTTATGGGGAAGATACAAAAGATGGAACGTATGAAATTTTAAAAAACATGGTAGAAGCTGCAGATGCCAAAGACTCCATTTTATTTATGGGGAATTCAGATACATTAGAAGATGCAATCAAAGATGCAACCTTATTTATGCTTACGTCCCTATATGAAGGAATGCCAAATGCACTTATGGAAGCAATGGCAATGGGAATACCATGTATTGCTACAGATTGTCCTTGCGGAGGTTCGTATCATTTATTAAATAAAGATAAGTGTGGTATTTTAATTAAGAATGAGAGTACAAAAGAGCTGATAGATGCAATATTACACATAATAGAACATCCAGAAGAAGCAGAATATATGGGTGAAAAAGCAATGTATGTAAAAGAGGAAATGCATCCTCAAAAAATATATCAGGAATGGCTTAAGTATTTAAGTGCAATAAAAAAAAAGAAAATAGTGTTTTATCTATCTAGATTAACAAAAGGCGGAACGGAACGTGTTGTTGTAAATTTGGCAGAATATTTTTACAAAAGAGGATGGGATGTTACATTAGCTACTACACATAAAATGGAGGACGAGTTTCAATATAGTGAAGGAATTCAACGAGTGATTACCGAGGTGACTTCTGAGGAATTATCGTCTTCTAGAGTGAAAAATGTATTTCTTAGAATTAGAAAGCTTCGTCATATTTTGAAAAATTACGATATAGCAGTTTCCTTTATTGGAAAAAATAATATTATGGCCATTATTGCAACCTTTTTTACAAAAACTGCTACTTATGTAGCGGTTCGAGGAGAGCCTAAAGAAGAATATTATAATAAATTATTGAGAATATGCTCAAAAGTACTATTTATCTTTGCGGATGGAATAGTGATGCAAACAACTTCTTCCAAATCGTATTTTCCAAAGTACCTTCAAAAAAAGATTGAAGTGATAGGAAATTCCATTCATCCTTCTTTTTTAGAGGTGGAGCCTTGCAAAACAAGAAGAAAACGTATTGTAACAGTAGGTAGAATTGATCAAAATAAAAATCATATTATGTTAATAAAAGCGTTTGAACTTCTTCCAGATAAGCTTAAGGAAGAGTACAAAGTTGAAATCTATGGAACATCTTATGATGATACATTACAACACTTGCATACGTATTGCAACGAACATGGATTAAGTAATTCCATCGTATTTAAAGGACAAACATCGAATGTAGCAGAAGAAATAAAAGATGCAAGCGTTTTTGTGCTTACATCAAATACAGAGGGCATGCCAAATGCATTAATAGAAGCAATGACAGTAGGGGTTCCAAGTATTTCTACAAATTGTCCTTGTGGGGGACCTGCTGATTTGATAGAAAATGGAAGAAATGGTATATTAGTACCAGTAAATGATTGGAAAGAACTTTCCAAACAATTAGAAAGAATAGTAGAAGATAAAATATATTTAGAAAATCTTGCGGAAAATGGTAGAAAAATAATAGAAAAGCTTCATCCAGATCTCGTAAATAAGAAATGGGAAGAATATTTTACAAGAAAATAATAGAGGATACTTATGTGCGGAATTGTCGGATTATGTAACTGGAATCATAAACTAGAAGAAAATATAGAAATTATGAAACACTATATGTACAATAGAGGACCAAATGCAAATGGAACTTGGATATTAGAAGATCGAAGTATTGCATTTGGACATCAAAGGTTATCGATTATGGATTTGTCGCCAAATGGAGCGCAACCAATGATGTCACATAGTGGACGTTTTGTAATGGTTTTTAATGGTGAAATTTATAACCATCAGCAGTTGTCAGAAAAATTATTAAAAGAACAAATTGTGAAAGCGTTTCATGGTTCTTCTGATACAGAGGTATTATTAGAAGCGTTTGAAGCGTATGGAATTGAACAAACAATAGCAATGTGCAAAGGGATGTTTGCAATAGGACTTTTTGATACGAAAGAAAAGGTCCTGTATTTAATGCGTGATCGAATTGGGGAAAAACCACTTTTTTATGGAATGGTAAAAGAAAGCTTTGTTTTTGCATCTGATTTAAATAGTATTTCAAATTTACAAGGGTTTGATAACCCAATTGATCAAGACGTATTAAATACGTATTTTGTACATGGGTATATTCCAGCACCACACTCAATTTATGAAAATATTTTTAAGTTAGAGCCAGGAAAAATTTTAACAATAAAAGCCCCTTATAAAAAGTACGACATTCAAAGTTACTGGTCGATGAAAGAAGTGGCAAAACATGGACAACAAAACTTGTTTAAGGGAAGTGAAGAAGAAGCAACAAAGGAATTAGAAGATAAATTAAAAGCTGCAATAAAAGATCAAATGGTTGCAGATGTTCCAGTAGGTGCATTTCTATCGTCTGGAATTGATAGTACAACGATTGTTTCTCTTATGCAGTCAATTAGTACGAATAAAGTAAAAACATTTACAATCGGTGTTGAAGATGTAAAATATAATGAAGCAAAATTAGCAAAAGAAATTGCAAATCATTTAGGGACGCAACATACTCAGATGTATATTTCAGAAGAAGATGCAAAAGATGTAATTCCAGAAATCTCTTCTATTTTTGGAGAACCGTTTGCAGATTCCTCACAAATTCCGACATATTTAGTAAGTAAGCTTACAAAGCAACACGTAACCGTTTCTTTAAGCGGTGATGGTGGAGATGAATTGTTTTGTGGATATCGCTCCTATCAATCAATTGATCGAATCTGGAATAAGATGAAACATATACCAAGTCCAATGAGAGGGCTAGGGAGTTCGATTTTAGAAAAAACACCATTCTCAAAAAATGATATCATTCGTACAAAATCGTTATTATTAAAAGCAAAAAATCCAGGTCACTTATATCAGTTGTCTTGTGAAAGAGATCCGATTTCTTTGAAAATTGCAAAAAACAAAAAGATATTAGGGTTTTCGGACTTAAAGGGAGCGATAGAGGAGATGAAAGATACAAAAAGCAATATTATGCTTATGGATCTTTTGATGTATCATCCAGATGATATTCTTGTAAAAGTAGATCGAAGTGGAATGGCAGTCTCTTTGGAATCGCGAATCCCTATGTTAGATAAAGATGTGGTGGAATTTGCTTGGAGTTTACCAATGGAATATAAAATACAAGGAGATGTTACGAAAAAAATTCTGCGCAATATTTTATACAAATATGTGCCAAGAGAATTAGTAGATCAACCGAAAAGAGGATTTTCTATTCCAGTTGCAAAATGGTTAAAAGAACCTAAATTACGAGAATGGGCAGAAGATTTAATAGAGCCATCAAAGTTAGAGCGACAAAATCTACTAAATGTAGAGGTTGTCTGGGATATTTGGAATCGTTTTATAAAAGAAGATATATGGTGTAATCAAATATGGTATATCTTGATGTTCCAAGAATGGATTTGTAAAAAAGAAGGACGGTAGTTGTATGTTAATAATACGTTTACAAGGTGGTCTTGGAAACCAACTATATCAATATGCATTGTATCTTTTGTTAAAAGAGATGGGAAAACATGTGAAACTAGATGGAACAGATTATACAAAGCATGCAAAGTTTCGTGACAAAAGAGACTTAGAGCTATCTTATTTTACGGAGCTTTCCTATGAATTATGTACTTATAAAGAGCGTTTAAAGTACGTAGATGATAGAACTTCTTTCTTTGCACGATTAAAAAGAAAAATCATGAAAGATCCCACATCCATTGTATATGAAGAGGGAGATTATATGCCTGAAATTTTTGCCATGGAAGATGGATACTTATCTGGATGGTGGAATAATGAAAAATATTATCATACAATCATACCATTGCTCCAAGAAAAAATTGTGTTTCCAAATACGTATAATAAAGAAACAAAAGAATGGTTAGAAGTATTTGAAAAACAAAAAAATGCGGTTAGTGTTCATATTCGAATGGGTGATTACATTGAAAAGTCTGCAACATATGGTGGGATATGTACAAAAGAATATTACGAATCAGCAATTAAGTATATGAAAGAACAAATAAAAGATCCTATCTTTTATTTATTTTCAGATGATCCCATGGAAGCAAAAAAAATTCTACCAGAATACGACTTTCAAATTATTGACGTAAATCATGGGAAAGATAGTATGTTTGATATGCTTCTTATGAGTAAGTGCAGTGGAAATATTTGTGCTAACTCGACCTTTAGCATATGGGGGGCACGATTGAATACACATCCAGATAAAATTGTAATAAAACCATTAAAACACGACAATGATCAAATCATTTGTACGAAAAAAGCAGTAACAGATTGGAAAAATTGGGTTGTAATGAAGGAAGATGGAGAAGTGATATGTTAGATAAAACACCTCTTATTTCAATTATAGTAGCAGTTTATAATATTGAAACATTATTAGAACGTTGCCTTGATTCCATTCTATCGCAAACGTATGAAAAGATAGAGATCATTCTTGTGAATGATGGATCAACAGACTCTTCAAAAGAAATCTGTGATAAATATACGATGCGAGATCAAAGAATTCAAGTGATTCATAAAAAAAATGGTGGACTTTCTGATGCAAGAAATGCAGGATTACTTATTGCAAAAGGGGAATATATTGGATTTGTAGATGGAGACGATTTTATCGAACCTACTATGTATGAAGAACTTATCAATGCTTGTTTAACGTATCAAGTACCAATGGCACAATGTAGATACAATCGAGTCTATAAAGATGGGGTAGAAGATGGCGGAAGTGGAGCCATTGTTTATTTTACAACAAAGGATTTTTTAGATGCATATATTTTTGAACGATCTCCCTATCTCATTTATCACTCTGTATGGAGCAAATTATTTCGGAAAGACATTGTAAAAGG
>JBOFWM010000109.1:0-5241 GCA_051653625.1 Lachnospiraceae bacterium | reverse complement strand
TTAGATTTGCAAAATCCCCGATAGAATAATACTTCATATTTATCACCTCTTGATTTATACTATCACAAACATTGTATAAAAACAAGAGGTTTATATAAACTTATATAATGTTTTGGTAACAGTTACTCTACCTCTTTCTTCTTATATTTACTATGGTAGAATTACATTTGTATTTTGATATATCATATAATTCGTTGTTCTTCCTATTTCTTTTATCCCAATTGTATCAAGTGCTCTATCTGTTTCTTTATCCACTTCTAATACGATATAATTCACACGATATTCAATCATAAGTTCATTCAATGCACTACTATCTAGTACATCTTCTTGCATTAGTTCATAAATTGGATGTACAACTTTCTTCCAACTTGCTACAATCTGTTCTCGTCCATATGCTAATTGTATTCTTGTTGTATATTGGCGAACTGAATGGATTAACTCATCTGGTACAACAACCCATATTCTTTCACGTCCTTCTTCTGGCATAATCATATCACATATTTCTATCGTTTCTTGTGGCAAATGATAGAGATTTTCTGCTTTCGTTATGTATGGATTCTTATATACATAACTTCCACCTATCACTAAAAATATACTTACAAGAACCAACCCAGCTCTTGTATGTTTTCCAATAAGCTTCACACCAGAGTACGCAATTACAATTGTCATAGGCAGTAACCACAATATTCTATAGTATGTTTCTTGATCTAGTACTTGATATCCCATTCGAAATAATGGAATAAAAAATAATATTTGAATAATGGCAGGTACATAGATGAATAAGTACCTAATTTTTTTCTCTTTTTCTACAACCCACAAATAACAAAGACAAATAATAAATAAGAGTGAATAAAATCCACTTCCTTGATATGCTTGAAATATCTCAAAACTCTCTCTCAAGTCGTTATACTCCCTTCCTCATTCCTGTTTTCATTTCACTAAAGTACAATATATAATATTCCATATAGGAAGCATGGAGTACATGACACTATCATTTTGAAGAACAAAGAGAGTTCTCGTTCTTTGCTATAAATGACAAGAGAAACTATTCCTAAAAAGAAACACATCAAGAATACACTTGAAGTACTCGCCATAGCTGCTACGATATTTATCAAGAAAAGAATTCCAAAATATTGCCATTTCTTTTCTTCTAAAATCCATAACAAAATCCAAATTGTTGCAAAAATAATGATATTTCCTAAAATTGCTTTTCCTTGCCACGTTCTCATCGTAAAAAATGTAGCATTCGTATAAATAGATGTATTTCCAAACAATTGAAGCAATACAACAAAAATCATATAAATTGGTAACTTTTGTTTTTCTTTGATCAATAACACCTTTCCTACTTCTGCATAAATCCAATAAGTAATGGGAATCAAAAAGATAGGAAGTACGGTATGTGCAAGAATTGTGGTATGAATTCCTGTCACCTTTCCTAAATAAGCAATCCAGATTGGAAACACCGCTAAGGAATGGCGCAAATCTGCTCCACTTGATAATCCCGTATATGGCAAGATACGATACATAGTATCCGTTTCTACGGTTAGCAAAGAATGTACCACATAAAAGGCATCATCTCCATCAAAAGATTCCATTGTGATTGCCATATAGATTTGAAATCCAATCATCAAAAAAAGCAATATCCATGCAATTTTTTCTTCGATTTGTTTCTCCTTAAACGTTATTTGATTTTTCCTAAAAAACGAACCTTCTTTTTTTATTTTTAAAGCAGCAACTACAAGTCCAGATATAGAACAAACGATTAAAATCACACTATAAATAGGCACGACCTTTCGAAAACCGTAATCATCCAAAATAACAATCGGTACGACTACCACTTGAAACAATGCAAGCAACAGAAACATTCCAAGGACATATGTTGTTCCGAAACTTCTTTTTGATTTTTCCGTTATACTTGCTACCAATAATCCTGTTAGAAATGGCGCAATCACACATAACACGATTATCATATTAATTTGATATAACATTATTTACTACATCCTCTCTTTATTCGTACCAATTCCCTTAATTTTCTTTCCGTATTTTAATACTGATAATATTCTTTAAACCATTCCACAAACTTCCCAAGCCCCTCTTCAATTGTTGTACTTGGTTTAAAATCAAAGTCTTCCATTAAATCACTTACATCTGCATATGTTTGATATACATCTCCTGGTTGCATTGGATGATACTCTTTTACTGCCTCTACTCCAAGGGCATTTTCTAATGTTTTGATGTAATCCATTAATTTTTCCGGTTTATTATTTCCAATATTATAAATCTTATAAGCTACACCAATCTCATCTTCCATTGGTGGATTGCAAAGCATATTTTCTATTCCTTTTACAATATCATCAATATACGTAAAATCACGATACATATTTCCTTCATTATAAATTTGAATTGGCTCATGATTCATAATTTTTTTTGCAAATTTAAAATACGCCATATCTGGTCTTCCCATTGGTCCGTACACGGTAAAGAAACGAAGTCCTGTTACAGGTATTTGATATAATTTACTATAGGAATATGCCATAAGTTCATTTGATTTTTTAGTTGCTGCATAAAGGCTTACTGGTCTATCCACTTTATCTTCTGTAGAAAATGGGATTTTTGTATTGGCACCATAAACAGAACTTGAAGATGCAAACACAAGGTGTTTGACAGGATACGTTCTACAAGCTTCTAAAATATGAAAAAATCCCATCATATTAGATTGCATATACGCCTCTGGGTTATCAATGCTATATCTTACACCGGCTTGCGCCCCTAAATTTACAACTACATCTGGCTTTTTTTCTAAAAACACGTTATCGATATCGTCTTTACTTGCCAAGTCTCCTTTGATAAAGGTATATGCATCGTATTGCATAAGAATTTTAAGTCTATCTTCTTTTAATGACACCTCATAATAATCATTCATGTTATCAAATCCGATAACTGTAGCACCTTGTTCTAACAAACTCTTTGACAAGAAGAATCCTATGAACCCTGCTCCACCTGTAATAAGATATGTTAATTTTAGATTTAATTTTTCTTTTTCTCGTTTCATCTTCTTTTTTCCTTGTCTTTTACTTATCTACCAATACTATAATACTCTACACCCGCATGTTTCATTGCGTCTAATGGATACAGATTTCTTCCATCGTATACAAGCGGACTTCTCATATATTTCACAAACATTTCAGGTGTTATTTTTTTAATTTCATCCCATTCTGTAAATATAAAACAGATATTTGCTCCTGTTAATGCTTCGATTGGATCCTTTACATACTCTATACTACCTCTTTCTTGCATCCCTTCTGGAAATTCTTCCTTTGCACGCTCTATTCCAGCCGGGTCATACGCATAAATATTAGCTCCTTGTTCTAGCAATAATCGAATGTTATCTGAGGATGGTGCTTCTCTTAAATCATCCGTTCCTGCTTTAAATGTTAAGCCAAGAACCGCCACTTTCAATCCATGAAACGTAATCATTCTATCTTTTGCTTTTTCGAATAATCTAGTTTTTTGTTTTGTATTCACCTCTACACAAGCTTCTATTGTTTTTAATTCATACCCATATTGTTTTGCAATAAATTTAAGCGCTTTTGTATCTTTTGGAAAACAACTTCCTCCAAATCCTATCCCCGCATTTAAGAATCGTTCTCCAATTCTAGCATCATAACTCATTCCTTTTGCTACATCCTCAATATCTGCACCAACTAATTCACATAGATTTGCAATATCATTCATATATGAAATTTTAAGTGCAAGAAAATCATTACATGCATATTTAATCATTTCTGCCGATCTTCTTTTCACAGAAACAATCGGAATCTGAAACGGCTCATATACTTCCATTAAAATTGCTTCTGCATTTTTGCTTTCTGTTCCTATTATAATTCTTGCTGCATGCATGGTATCTCTAACAGCAGTTCCTTGCGCAAGAAATTCTGGATTTGAAGCTACTTCCACCATAACATCTTTTACTAAGAAGTCTTTAATAAATTGTTCCACTTTATCATTTGTACCAATTGGAACAGTCGATTTTACAACAACTAAACAATCTTTTTCTACCGATTCCGCGATTTGGCGGCAAACAGTAGCAATATAACTCAAATTTGCACTTCCATCCGGCATTTCTGGTGTTCCCACTCCTATAAAAATAACATCTGCATTTTTATAAGCATTTTTATAATCGGTTGTGTAATGAAGACGTCCTGTTGCATTATTTTTCTTCATCAACTCCTCTAATCCATCTTCATAAATTGGAGAAATCCCTTGCTCCATCATTTTCACTTTATTATCATCAATATCTACACAAGTTACTTCATGTCCTACTTCTGCAAAACAAACTCCTGCTACTAATCCAACGTACCCTGTTCCTGCTACTGCAATATTTTTCATATTCTTCTCCATTCTATTACCACTTATTAATTAAATGTTGTTTTAACTTTCTTTATTATTTTTGTATTCAAAAGAAACTCTATTTAAATCCATTTCAAAATCTCTTCGATCTCTTCTAGTAATATTATTTAATATCATACCTGCAAAAAAAGCTTGTATGGCAGCCAATGCAACAAATCCACATACAATCAATGTTGGAAATTTAAGTACAAGCCCTGTTTCAAAATACTCCCAAAGTACTGGTAAGAAAAATCCACCTGAAATTAAAAAAAGTACAATCGCAAGTAAATTAAAAAAAGCAAATGGTTTATATTCTCTAAATAATCTTAAAATCGTAAATATTACTTTTATTCCATCTTTGTACGTATTTAATTTTGACTCGCTTCCATCCGGTCGATCTCTATACTCAACAATCACATTATCCACTTGCATATTATTATATACTGCATGAATTGTCATCTCTGTTTCAATTTCAAATCCCTTCGACATTACAGGAAACGTTTTTACAAAAGAATAACTAAATGCTCGATATCCAGTCATAATATCTTTTATGTTACATGCAAATAAGCGATTAATACTATTTCGTACTAAAGAATTTCCAAAATTGTGAAATGGACGTTTGTTTTCTTGAAAGTAAGTAGAAGAAAGACGATCCCCAACCACCATATCTGAATTATTTTCTAATACTTTTTCTACCATTTCGGCTGCAAATTCCATTGGATACGTATCATCTCCATCGACCATAATGTAACACTTTGCATCAATTTCACGAAACATTCTTCGAATTACATTTCCTTTTCCTTGCATATATTCATGTCTTACAATCGCACCTTCTCTTGTTGCAATTTCCAC
>JBOFWM010000108.1:0-4810 GCA_051653625.1 Lachnospiraceae bacterium | reverse complement strand
ATCAAAAAGAACAAATAAAAATAAAATCAGATCGTTTGGATAAATTTTTTCCATCAACATTTACAGAAGGACAAAAAATAGAATTAATAGAAAAGTTAGTGAAAGAGTGGCATGATGCACAGTCGTTAACAAAATGTACGAGATAGTATAATTGATAATAAGAAGTCATACAATGAAGGTTGAAAGGAGACGATTATGAAACACATATTTGGAAGTATAGGAATCGTATTATTAGAGGTTCTTAAATGGATCATTAGAATAATTCTTATTGTATTAAAACTAAGTCTTTTTGCTGCAAAAGCATTTCTTATTATGTTTTGTCTAGTAGCTAGGATATTTTTAGCATTTGTTAAGGTTGGAACAGTTTAAAAAAAGAATCACTTAGATATCTAAAATTATATGAAGATGTACTAAGATAGTTGGCAGTAAATGAAGACTGCATTAAGTAACAAGGACTAGATTAGCACATTGGATTGATTCCATAACTATTCTAGTTCTTTTTAATAAGAAGGAGGAAAATGGAATCAATGAAAATAATAATAGTAATTATAGGAATTTCTTTTTTGTACGTATATGCGCTAGCAAAGAGTGCTGGTATGGCAGACCAAAGAATGGAAGAAATAATGGCACATCAGAATATAGCCTTAGGGGGTGAAACTGATGTGGGATAGTACAATTGATTTAACAGTAAAATCTAGAAAAGATTTAATTCGATTAATAAAGATAATAAATACAGATATTGAATTTAAAAACATCACTAGAAATCCTGAGGATAGAGAAGAAACTATTGATTTAGATAAGATACTAAAAAGATATGATGATTTTAACAGCAAGAAGAAACTTGTTAAATTCAGAGAAGAGTATGATTGCAAGCATTGCATCTTATTTAAAAAACCAAGGCAATGTAATGCAAATGGCAGCTGTCCATTAGAAGAAAATCCAAGGGAAGCAAGAAAATCTAAATTGCAGAAAGTACACGCAAAAAAGCCAAGATGTAAAAAGGATTTAATGGGTTATTTGTCAAATGTTAATCAAAACGCAGACATGCATACCTATTATCATTAAAATAGAAATATGGTTTACGCTTGTATAGAATGACAGCATAGCCTTACTGTGTTTCATATTTCCCAAAACTCTTGATTGAAATAAACAGAAACACTATGAAAACAATAAATGCTACAGGGATAAATGGTATCAGATTAAAAGGTAATTCTGGAACATCAATATTTGTGCTACTTATCGCTGATCTAATGATATGCCCACTATAGCAGTATGGGAATAAATACCACACAGGTAAAGCAGAAAATAAAATACCTGGTATCGTAAACAGAAAGTTTAAGCCTACAGATATAAATATCTTGCTGAATCGGACAGTGATAGCCCACATAACAGCTATTGAAGGTAACATTGATATAAGTATAAGACTGCTCCACTTCAGTATATATCCAATAGGTGCAGGGGTTATAAGCTCGTTTGTAAAAGATGTATATAAACCGGCTATCGTAAAGACCACTAAAAATATTAGCATTTCTATAATTAGATAAATCACAACAACCATAAACTTTGCAAGCACCATCTTAGTTTTATCTACTGGGAGACTAAGCATTTTTAAAATACCATTAGCTTGTTGTTCACGACTATGTAACATGACACAAACTACTACCATAGAAAGTGGTAATAAGTAGTAGCTAAATAGTAGTGAACTTTGAATGAACATCGCTGCCCACGGATCAGGATATTCTGGGGTAAGATACATGCTTAGGGCTGAGATTCCAGAGACCACCACTAATATAGGTGCAATTAGTAATATGGGGAATATTTTGTTTCTTCTTATTTTTATTATCTCGATATTTAAATAGTCACCAAACTTCAGTTTCTTATCATTCATAAAATATTTTTTCTGCAAGATACACACCTCCTATTGTAAATATAATGCTTTCTACTAATGATATAATAATATTTGTTGTCTGTGGCTGGATAACACCACTTATAGACGGCTTAAGGATTAAAACAAATGGATTTACTAAAAAGAATATACCATTGCCCATTGACATTGTCATTCCACTTAAAAATCCTAGAACTCCTACCCCTATGACAATCCATAGATTTTCACTCTTGGATGAAATCATCAACATGAATGTAAGTGTTGGCAGAGACGAAGTAAATACATAAAGAGCAAATACAATAAATTCATGGAATGTGATTATTTCTAACGGGAATAATAATCGACCAATGATGAGCAACGAAAAGTACTCTATAATAATGCAAACAAATAATAGTATTATGCATATTATTAGCTTGTTAATGTATATAGCACGAATTTTTATAGGAAGCATATACATTTTCTTTATGGCATTACCTCTGTGTTCAAGGTTATAAATGATACTTGTCACAAGAATGATGGCAAATAAGTTTAATATCACAACAAAGCTACTAGCTTGTGTAAGTAGGATTTCTGTGATTGTCAGGTCAAAGTTTAAAAGTGTTTCCTTTTGTAATTCTAGAAAAGTATAAGTGTATAATATTCCTACAAAACTTACTATAAGCATAATTGGTATAACACCAGTGCGTCTTGTTTTCCGTATCTCTGTAAAAAAAATACTCATAATTTTGCCTTTGTCTTTCTTTGATTATTATCCTCATCTATCATTTCAAGAAACATTTCTTCTAAATTGTTTCCTGAAAGAACTAGTGAGCTTACATGAGTTCGAAGCTTACTCATACTACCCTCATAAAGTAATTTTCCATGATTGAGAATACCAACATCATCTGCAACAAGCTCTATTTCTGATAACAAATGTGAAGAGATAAGTATTGTACAATTTATTTTTTGTGGCAATTCTTTAATAAGCTTTCGCATTTCGTGCGTTCCTAAAGGATCCAATCCATTTGTTGGTTCATCTAAAATCAAAATCGTGGGATTACCTAACAATGCCGAGGCAATTCCTAATCTTTGTTTCATGCCTAACGAATATTTTTTTACTAACCTATCTCCAAACTCTGTCAGTGACACCAAATTTAATGCTTCCTCAACCGAATCTTTTGGCAGTTTTAAGATTTTTCTAATTATTTCTAAGTTTTCTCTACCTGTTAAATTCGTATAATAAGATGGAGTTTCAATTAAAGACCCCACTTCAGATAAAATTTCCATGCGTTGTTCAGGCATTTTTTTACCGTCGATTATAAACTCTCCGGATGTTGACTTAGTAAGTCCTAGCAACATCTTCATAGTGGTAGACTTTCCGGCTCCATTTGGTCCTAAAAAACCATAGATACTTCCTTTACGTACATGTAAAGATAAGTTTTCAACTGCAACGAATTTTCTGTATTGCTTTGTTAAATTCTTTGTTTCAATAATATTCATAAAATTTACTCCTTTCATAAGTACAGTATTAGTATACAATACGAACCTTACATTTACATTCTATCTACCTTACGACTACCTTAATTTTTACGATAATATAAAAATTACATATATTTATGGTATAATGATAAAAAACAGAAAAAGGTGGTGTATGGAGTTGAACAATTTATATAATAAAAGAATATTGGTGGTTGATGATGAATCTGGGATAGTTGAAATGGTGGTGTCTATATTGATTGGAGCTGGATTTACAAATATTAAAACTGCAGGGTGTATACATGATGCGATAATAGTGGCAAATAAATTTTGTCCTGAAATAGCAGTATTAGATATTATGTTACCAGATGGAACAGGGTATGATTTGATGAAACAATTGAAAGACTATGAAGATTATCCTTGCCTCTTTCTAACAGCATTAGGGGAAAATGACAATAAATTAGAAGGACTTGGGCTTGGTGCAGATGATTATATTGTAAAGCCATTTTTACCACAAGAATTAGTTTATAGAATTATTGCTATCTTAAAAAGAACATATAAAAACGAAACTCCTATTTTAAAACTTAAGTCGAGTGAAATTGATTTTGAACGTGCTGAAGTGATAAAAAATGGCAAACACATTGCTCTCACAGCAAAAGAGCATAACCTCTTAAAAGCATTGTACAGAAACTCAGGGCGTATTGTTACCATTGATACATTATGTGAAGCTGTTTGGGGAGATAATCCCTTTGGTTATGAGAATTCTCTAGTGGTTCATATCCGACGCATAAGAGAAAAGATAGAAGAAAATCCATCGAAACCAATATCATTAATTACAGTAAAGGGGTTAGGATATAAGCTTATTACAGGGGGCAAATAGCATGAAGAATTTAACCAAATTCATAAACAGATTTCTTATTATTATGATAGTGTCTGTTTCTATTATTATGGTAGTAAATATTGTATTATTTATAGCGTATTTTTCAAAATATGCTGTAGCAAGTGCATGGAGTGTAGCACGAGATGTTGCATCAGTATTTGAGGAAACAGATACTGAGTATACTATTCCAGCAGAAGTGTACGAAATGCTTGCAAAAGATAATGCTTGGGCTATATATATTGATAATGATTCTATGTCAGTTGTTTGGAAAACAGAGAATTTACCACTAGATGTACCTTTGAAATATACGATATCTGAAATCAGTCTTATTTCTCGTGGATATTTAAATAGTTATTCTACATTTGTAGCTGCTACAGAAACTGGTCTAATAGTATTAGGCTATCCAGAAGAAATTTACTTTACATTGCAGACACCAACTTGGGATTATAATTTCATTAAAAACATACCTGCTAATATTCTTTTCCTTATTGTAGTAAATAGTATACTAATATTTATTATTTATATGTGTGTTAGCGGTCAGTTAATAAGATCATTAAAACCCATTATTAGCGGAATAATATCTTTACCAA
>JBOFWM010000107.1:0-10591 GCA_051653625.1 Lachnospiraceae bacterium | reverse complement strand
AACTGATGTACAAAATAATATGAATGAATATTTAAATACAAAAACAAGTGATTCATTAGAAAATTATTATAGAAGTGAACAGTATTATACAATATTAATTGAAGATTTAACCGTTAATGTATCCAATAGAAGTTTTGATCGAATGGAACGAAATATTAAATATATGTCAGAAGAGTATTTAGATATTGTAAATCAAGCTATTGAAGCAAAGAGAGGAAGAAATGTAGAAAAATACAGGGTGCATAATGAAAATGCAACAATTTTATATGAATATATTCAGACAAATATTTATAGTTTGAATAATGAACAATTTATTAGCAATACAGAAAATTATATTGAAATATCAAACTCTTTTCAATTATTAGAAACAGTCAGTCTTTTTGTTTTATTTATTGTAATTTTAGGAAATGTTTTAATGATTATTCTTTTGGTAGGTACACTGATTAGACCGCTAAAAGAATTATCAAAAAAAGCAGATGAAGTTGCAAATGGAAATTTCGATATAGAACCATTAGAAATTATCGCAGAAGATGAAATCGGTGTTGTAACAAAAGCATTTAATCAAATGATTATTAGTATTAGAGAGTATATTGAACAATTAAGACTTAGCATGGAAAAAGAAAGAAATCTAAAAGAAAAAGAACTGCTAATGGAAACACATTTAAAGGATGCACAATTAAAATATCTTCAAGCACAAATCGATCCACATTTCTTATTTAATACGTTAAATGCAGGGGTTCAACTTGCAATGATGGAGGGAGCAGATAAAACAAGTGAATATGTTAGACATTTAGCAGAATTTTTTAGATATAACATAAAAAAGAGACCGGATGTAGTAACTTTAAAAGAAGAATTAGAGTTAATTGATAATTATATCTATATTTTAAATGTACGTTTTTCGGGAGAAATACATTTTATAAAAGAGATAGATAGTAGTTTGATAGATATTAAAATTCCAAGCATGATTTTACAACCGATTATGGAAAATTGTATACAACACGGAATAAGAAGTATGAAGGGAAATGGAGAAATTGTACTTTCTGTTTTTAAAGAAAATAACAACGTGTGTATTTCCATTAAAGATAATGGAATCGGTATGGATGAATCGGTGATAAGTAACATATTAAAAGGAGATTATGTGGGAGAAAAAGAACATTCGAATGGAGTTGGTATGGACAATGTGATAAAGCGTATCCAATTATTTACAGAGTCAAATGAAGCTATTGCAATAACGAGTGAAGGAGAGGGAAAAGGAACAACAGTAAATATTTTTTTACATATATAAGAAAGGTGACCATATAAATGTATAAAGTATTAATAGCAGATGATGAGGGAATTGTAATAGATTCTTTAAAATTTATAATAGAAAAAGAATTTTTTGGAAAATGTGAAATACAATCTGCAAAAACAGGACGTGATGTTATTGAACTTGCAGAAATTTTTCGACCAGATATTGCAATTATGGACATACAAATGCCAGGAATTAATGGAATAGAAGCAATGAAAGAAATTCGAAAAACAAATAAAAATATCATCTTTATTGTAAGTTCTGCCTATGACAAATTTGATTATGCTTCCGAATCCATAAAATTAGGTGTATTAGAATATCTAACAAAACCAGTAGAGCGAAAGAAAATAACACAAACATTAGAGAAGGCTTTTTCTATTATTGAAAAAGATAGAGAAGAAAGACACAATGACTTATTAATTAAAGAAAAGCTTGAAACGGTTATTCCAATTATAGAAAGTGGATTAATCTATAGTATCTTATTAAAGGAGCATTTTGAAGAAGACGTAAAACATTACAAAACAATTTTAGGAATAACAGAACAATTTGGATATATGGTATCTATTGTTTGTGGAGATAAACAAGAGGGAAATCATATGACAAACGCTGTTGGAAGCAGTGTGAAAATGCAAAATCATTATCAAGATGTAAGAGAATATGTAAAAGAATATCTAGGTGGAATAGTTGGAACAGTTATGTCCAATAAAATTTCTGTATTAGTGCCATATAAAGAAGAAATCATGGAATACAATGATAGAATTGAATTGATCGAAAGAACGCGAGAATTAACGAGAAAAATGAAGAAAGCAATAGGGAGTAGTTTTCGAATTGGAATTGGTGGTACAAAAGAATTATCGAAGATGTCTGATTCTTATCGAGAGGCAGTACAATCTTTAGTTAATTCCACAGGAAGTGTTGCGCATATTGATGATTTGCTACTTAATTGTGAATATGAAGAAGATTATCCTATTAAATTAGAAAGAAAAATGTTTGATGAAATAGAAAAAGGAGATTTAGATAATACCATAATATCAAGTGAGCAATATTTTGAATGGATGATTTCTAATCATGAAAATGATAAGATAAATATAAAACTGAAAGTATTGGAATTTGTATTTTGGGCAGAACATATTGCGTATAAAAAAGGTGGTATGACGTATCGTTTTACATCAAGAGGAGAATACTTGCCAACCATCATAGAAATGGAAGATATGATGGAATTAAAAGAATGGTTTGTCAATAAAATGTCAATTGCATGTCAAAATATTATTAGTAAGCGTGTTGAAAAATCAAACTCTATTATTGAAAAAACAAAAAAATATATAATGGATAATTATCAAAAAGATATTTCTTTAGATAAAGTTTCATGCATTGTAAATATAAGTCCTTATTATTTCAGTAAATTTTTTAAAGAAGAAACAGGAGAAAACTTTATCGATTATCTTACAAATATTCGAATAGAAAAAGCAAAAGAGTTATTAGATAATAGCCAATATTCTATGAAAGAAATATGTTCGATGGTTGGATATCAAGATCCTAATTATTTTAGTCGTTCTTTTAAGAAAAATGTAGGAATGACACCAACAGAGTATAAGGAGGGTAAGGTTGAGAAAAATTATAAGTTTATGTCTTAATTTTATTCTTGTGATAACAATATCAGGATGTACTTATACAAATCAGCAAGGAAAAGAAGAGAAGATACAAGACGGAGAAAAAATACAAATTGGAATGAGTTTTGATTCTTTTGTGATAGAACGATGGCAAAGAGATCGAGATGTATTTGTTTCTGTTGCAAAAGAATTAGGAGCAGAAGTAAATGTGCAAAATGCAAATGGAAGTGAGGAGGAACAAGCAAAACAAATTGAATATTTTATTGAAAAGAAAATGGATGTTATAGTTATTATATGTATTGATTCAAATGGACTAAAAGAAGAAATAAAAAAGGCAAAAAATGCAGGGATAAAAATTATTGCGTATGATCGATTGATTAATGATGTAGATGTCGACTTATATATTTCTTTTGATAATGAAGCAGTTGGAACAATGATGGGGAAGGAACTTATTAAAAATGGATTAGCAGGAAAAAATGTTATTATGTTAGAGGGTTCTCCAACTGATGGAAATGTAGCACTTGTAGAAAAAGGATTTCGAGCTGTTATGAATGCATATAATGTAGAAATCTTAGATAATATGTATGCAGAGGGATGGCTTGCTGAATTAGCTGGAAATTATATATATGAAAATATGAATCTTGTAGAAGAAGCAGAGGCAATTATGTGTGGCAATGACAATTTAGCAAGTCATGTTGTAAATGCACTTTCTGAAAAACGATTAGCAGGAACAAAATTAGTTGTAGGACAAGATGCAGATTTAGAAGCATGTCAAAGAATTGTGGAAGGGACACAACTTATGACTGTATATAAGCCGGTAGAAAAACTTGCAAAAGCTGCCGCAGAGTATGCAGTAGCATTAGCAAAAGAAGAAGTTCTAAAAGAAGAATCTACAACCATTGATGATGGATCAAATAAGGTGCCATATATTGCATTAGAGCCTATCAATGTAAGAATTGAAAATATGGATGAAGTAATAATAGAAAGTGGGTTTCATTTAAAAGAAGATGTATATTTAAACGTTCCAGATAAGATGCCAAGATAAAACAATAGCATATTTTTAAGATGATATGAAGAGCACAATATTTTGCTAATCATATCATCTTTTTTTATAGAAATAAGATAAATATTTGAAGTATGTCATAAAATACTCCTATTTATTTCATGATATAGTAATCATGTAAAGAAAACTTGCAAGTAAAGGGAGGAACAAGTATGAAGAAAAAAATATTAGGTATGGTACTAGCAACAACAATGATAGCAACACTTATTATGGGATGTGGAGGAAGTACAACTACAACAAACTCTGATAACACAAGCATGTCAGAAACTACTGATATGGAAAAAGAAGATATGGGAACAGAATCAACTATGGCAGGTGGAAAAGTTGGTGTAGCAATGCCTACAAAAGATCTTCAAAGATGGAATCAAGATGGTGCTAATATGGAAACTCAATTAATTGCAGCAGGATATGAAGTAGACATTCAATATGCATCAAATGATATTACAACACAAGTATCTCAAATTGAAAATATGATTAATTCAGGATGTGAATTACTTGTAATTGCTTCAATTGATGGTGATTCACTTGGAACAGTATTAGAACAAGCAAAAGAAAAAAATATTCCAGTTATTGCATATGATCGTTTAATTATGAATTCTGATGCGGTAAGTTATTATGCAACATTTGATAATTATATGGTAGGAACAAGACAAGGGGAATACATAGAACAAGCATTAGATTTAATGAATGCAGAAGGACCTTTTAATATTGAATTAGTAACAGGAGACCCAGGAGACAATAACGCAAGATATTTCTTTGGTGGAGCTATGGATGTGTTACAACCATATATTGATGCAGGAAAACTTGTTGTAAAATCAGGTCAAACATCATTTGAAACAGTTGCTACAGCAAACTGGGCATCAGAAGCTTCACAATCAAGAATGGATGCTATTATTTCATCAAATTATGCAGACGGAACACAATTAGATGCTGTACTTTGTTCAAATGATTCAACAGCACTTGGTGTTACAAATTCACTAGAAGCAAACTATACAGGAGAATGGCCAATTATTACAGGTCAAGATTGTGATGTTGCAAATGTTAAAAATATGATTGCAGGAAAACAAGCAATGTCAATCTTCAAAGATACTCGTACATTAGCTACAAAAGTAGTTGAAATGGTTGATTCTATTATGACAGGTGGAGAAGCTCCTGTAAATGATACAGAAACATATGATAATGGAACAGGTGTAATTCCTTCATACCTTTGCGAACCAGTATTTGCAGATGCTACAAACTATAATGAATTGTTAATCGATTCTGGATATTACACAGAAGCAGATCTTCAATAAAAATAATAGTACGTGGGCAGGGATAACCTGCCTACTACTATTCAATAAGTATGGCTATTCATAGATTGGAGGGATATCATTGGCAAATATATTATTAGAAATGAAAAATATTACCAAAACATTTCCAGGTGTTAAGGCGCTAGATAATGTAAATTTAAAGGTAGAAGAAGGGGAAATACATGCACTAGTTGGAGAAAACGGTGCAGGAAAATCAACTTTGATGAATGTCCTTAGTGGTGTTTATCCACATGGCAGCTATGAAGGAGACATTATTTATAATGGTGATATTTGTAAATTCAACGAAATAAAAGATAGTGAATCAAAAGGGATTGTTATAATTCATCAGGAATTAGCATTAATTCCTTATATGACAATTGGGGAAAATATGTTTCTTGGAAATGAAAGAGGACATAAGTATAAAATAAATTGGAATGATACATATGGTTATGCAGACCAATTACTAAAAACAGTAGGATTAAAAGAATCAGCACGTACATTAATTAAAGATATTGGTGTTGGAAAACAACAATTAGTAGAAATTGCAAAAGCACTTGCTAAAAATGCAAAACTACTTATTTTAGATGAACCTACAGCATCTTTAAATGAAGATGATTCAAAAGCTCTTTTAGAATTACTTCTTAAATTTAAAAAAGAAGGTATGACTTCAATTATTATTTCTCATAAGTTAAATGAAATTTCATATGTAGCAGATAAAATTACTGTTATACGTGATGGTGCTACAATTGAAACGCTTGATAAAACAGAAGATGAACTTTCAGAAGCAAGAATTATAAAAGGAATGGTTGGTCGAGAATTATCAGATCGATTTCCAAAACGTGATGTTAAAATTGGCGATGTAAAAATGGAAATTAAAGATTGGAATGTAAATCATCCGATCTACATAGAACAAAAAGTAGTGGAAAATGTAAATATTCATGTGAAACGTGGTGAAGTTGTTGGTATAGCCGGATTAATGGGAGCAGGAAGAACCGAGCTTGCCATGAGTGTTTTCGGAAAATCTTATGGTGAAAATATACATGGAACAATTTTGATTGATGGAAAAAAAGTCGAAATTCATACGGTAAAAGATGCCATTAAAAATAAAGTTGCATATGTAACAGAAGATCGAAAAGGAAATGGGTTAATATTAAGTAATCCAATTAAAATAAATACAACTTTGGCAAATTTAGATGCGATTAGTAAGCATACAGTAATTGATAAAGATAAAGAATATGGAATTGCAGTAGACTACAAGGAAAAACTAAAAACAAAATGTCCAACAGTAGAACAAAATGTTGGAAATTTAAGTGGAGGGAATCAACAAAAAGTCTTACTAGCAAAATGGATGTTTACAAATCCGGATATTTTAATATTAGATGAACCAACAAGAGGAATTGATGTTGGTGCAAAATATGAAATATATTGTATTATCAATAGTTTAGTGGCAGAAGGAAAATCAGTAATTATGATTTCATCTGAACTTCCAGAAATTTTAGGAATGTGTGATCGAGTTTATGTTATGAATGAAGGACGAATTGCTGGTGAGCTTAGTAAGGAAGAAGCGACACAGGAAAGCATTATGTCATGTATTCTACAATCTAGTGGTAAAGGAGAAAAGGTATGAGTAAAACAAATCCTATCGATATAATAAAAAAATATACGATGATTATTGTTCTTATATTAGTAACATCATTTTTTGCATGGCAAACAAATGGGGCTATATTATTGCCAATGAACGTAAGTAGTCTTATTTCTCAAAATGCTTATGTATTTATATTAGCAACAGGTATGTTACTTTGTATTTTAACAGGAGGTAACATTGACTTATCTGTTGGATCTGTAGTGTGTTTTATAGGTGCGATTGGTGCAGTACTTATGGCAAACTATAAAATGAATATGGCAGTTGTTATTATTGTTATGATACTTGCAGGATTATTAATTGGTGCATGGCAAGGATTTTGGATTGCATTTGTTCGAATCCCACCGTTTATTGTTACACTTGCTGGCATGCTTATTTTTAGAGGGTTAAGTAATGTAGTATTACAAGGAATGACAGTATCCATTAAAGATTATACAACATTTGTAAATTTATTTGGTGGTGGTGCAGATTGCTATATTCCAGATTTTCTAGGAGCAGGAAGTCTGAATCTTACTTGTCTATTAGCGGGAATATTTGGAATTGTACTATATCTATTCCTTCAGATAAAAAATAGAATGCAACGTAGTAAAAAAGGATATGAAGTAGAAGGGTTTACAGGATTTATCATAAAATTAGCTTTGATTTCTCTTGTTATTATTGCATTTAGTTACCAACTTGCAAGACACAAAGGAATTCCAAGTGTTTTAATCTGGGTACTCTTAATTGTATTTGTATATGGTTATATCACATCAAATACTACAATAGGACGTTATTTTTACGCAGTTGGTGGAAATGAAAAGGCAACAAAATTATCAGGAATTAATACAAATAAAGTATATTTCCTAGCATATATTAACATGTCATTTTTAGCAGCAATTGCAGCAATGGTTACTATTGCACGTATGACATCAGCACAACCTACTTATGGACAAAATTATGAAATGGATGCAATTGGATCATGCTTCATTGGTGGAGCTTCAGCATATGGCGGAATTGGAACGGTACCAGGAGTTATTGTTGGGGCAGTATTAATGGGGGTTATAAACCTAGGAATGTCATTAATGGGTGTAGATCAAAATATGCAACGTGTAGTAAAAGGATTAGTTTTACTAGCAGCTGTAATTTTTGATGTAGTATCAAAACGTGGTGGAAAACTTATTGCAAAGAGTTAAATAGAATTTTAAAATTAAAATAGGAAAGAGTGAAGTTTGTTACTTTGCTCTTTCTTTTCTGTAGTATTGTATAGAACAGATAGAAAAAAATGATAGAAAATAGAATTAAAATAGAAAAGTAGTATATAAATGATTTGAGTGATTAACGTATTTATAGAAATCACTTGATGTATAATATACTATTTGTTATTATGTTAAAAAAATAAAATATAAATAGAATAAATAATTATTTAAAATATCACGTCACTAGTCTTCTCTTTAGTTCTTAAAGATTCACATGACTAGATAGGTCTACATAGGCCACATATTATTTTCTATGTCTTAGAAAATATAAAAGTATATTTACTTATGAAAAGGAAGCTGTTAGAAAAATAAGCTTCTTTTTTTGTGTGTAAAGATCAAAAAAATAGAACTTTATGCAATTTTACAAAAGTATGTTATATTAATTACGAATAATTGTATTCAAGAAAGGGTTTAAATTTATATGAAAAAAATATTTTTTAAGTATGTTTTTCAAAATGTGCTTGCAATGATTGGAATATCTATTTACATTCTTGCAGATACCTTTTTTATTGCGAAACATTCGGGTGCAAATGGGTTGGCAGTTTTAAATATAATTATACCAATATTTGGAGTAATATATGCAATTGGCTCCATGATAGGAATTGGCTCTGCTACAAAATATGCAATAAAAAAAGCATGTAAAGAAAATACAGATGATTATTTTATACAGTCTGTGACAAGTTGTATTATTCTTAGTATCCCATTTGTTTTGTTAGGGATTTTTTGCCCAGTAAAAGTACTAGAGATTATGGGAGCAGATCAAACCTTAGTAGAATTAGGTTCTAATTATATGAAAATTATATTATTAGCAACACCATTTTTAATGACAAATTTTACTTTTACTTCTTTTTTGAGAAATGATAATGCGCCAAGAACTGCAATGATAGCATCCATGTCAGGAAGTTTGTTTAATTTAGTATTTGATTATATTTTAATTTTTACATTAGAATTAGGTTTAACAGGTGCTGCAATTGCAACTG
The DNA here is from genome assembly GCA_051653625.1 of Lachnospiraceae bacterium. Lineage (GTDB taxonomy): Bacteria > Bacillota > Clostridia > Lachnospirales > Lachnospiraceae > SFDP01. The sequence goes on along the minus strand of JBOFWM010000107.1, from coordinate 1,484 downwards.
CGTTAAGTCCAATTGTAACAATGTTAGTTTGCTCAACACATTTTTTGAAAAAAAGTAATAATATACGTTTTCGTTGTACATTGCCAAAAATAAAACACATTTTATCATGTTGTCAATTTGGAGTTCCATCATCTGTTGGGGAAATCACGACTGCAATTACAACAATAACATTTAATACGCTTATTTTAGCGAAAGTAGGAAATGTGGGTGTTGCTGCTTATGGAGTAATTGCAAATATTGCAATTGTTGTAATGGCTATTTTTAATGGAATTGCGCAAGGTAGTCAACCATTGATTAGCGAAAATTATGGAAAAGGCAATAAGAAAAATGCAAAAGAGATACTAAAATTAGGTCTAATTGTTTCTGGAATTGTAACTGTTTTAATTCTTCTTATTATTTGGGGGAAAACAGAAACTTGGATCACTATTTTTAATAGTGATGGAAATAAAGAATTATTTACGTATGCATATAGTGGAATGAGGATCTATTTTTTGGGATTTATTTTTGCTTCATTAAATATATTCTTGGTAACTTATTTTGCATCCATTGAAAAATCAGAAATTGCATTGATAGGTTCTATGTTAAGAGGATTTATAGCAATTATTTTATGTGCAATTATTTTATCAAACTTATTTGGATTAATAGGAATTTGGAGTTCATTTTTTGTGTCAGAATTTATTACATTTATAGTTATAATGGGAATGATAAGAAAAAATAGCGCACATTTTTAAGGTTTTATGGTAAAATAAAAAATAGTTATTTAATATTTGAAGGAGCACTATTATGAATACAACAAGAATACATATAAGAGTTATCATTTACTGTGTTGGACTATTACTAATGGCGTTTGGAGTGACATTTTCTATTAGATCTGGATTGGGTGTATCGCCTGTTAATTCGATACCATATGTGTTAAGTTTAATAACCAGCATTGACCAAGGTCTTTTAACTACAATTATTTTTTGTACGTATATAGTAATTCAAATTATTATTTTAAGAAAAGAATTTAAAAAAATTAATTTTTTACAAATCTTTTTTTCGGGATTATTTGGATATTTTGTATCATTCTCAAATCACTTATGGAGAATGCTTCCAGAACCACAAAATTATTTATTACAACTTGTATTTTTAGGAAGTAGTATTGTTATGGTTGCATTAGGGCTTATGTTATATTTAATTGCAGATATCGTTCCTCAACCAGCAGAAGGACTCGTAATGGCAATACAGAAAAAAACAAAGATACCATTTGCGCGTTTAAAAACCACATTTGATACAATTGTTGTAGTAATTGCTGCATTGATTTCCATAATGATATTAAGAGAATTAGATGGAATAAGAGAAGGTACTTTACTTTCTGCAATTTTAATAGGAAAATTATTAGGAGTACTTAATCATAAATGGGGCGAAAAAATTAAGAATATAATTGAAGGAATCGATGGGAAAGAGGAAAATATAGCATAATTTTTAAGAACAGAGGTGACTAG
>JBOFWM010000106.1:0-1806 GCA_051653625.1 Lachnospiraceae bacterium | reverse complement strand
ATAAACCTACTGAAATTAGCAATGTAATTTTGGTATTATCTTGAGGTAGGAACTACCTTATTAGCTTGGGTAAACTTGTACCATTAGGTATATTGACCAAGAAGCTCACACTTCTATAAGTGGCGAGTAGTTCACATATTCTTTCATATGATAAAAAATAGGAGGTGTTTTATGAAAGTAAAATGGAAACAATTAATAGTATGTATTATAATACCACTACTTATAGGTGCAGTATCAGGTTTTCTTACAAAAAATAGTATACAGATTTTTGAACAATTAAACAAACCAAGATTATCGCCACCAGGATGGATTTTTCCAGTAGTTTGGACGATTCTTTATATTTTAATGGGGATTGCATCTTATCTTGTCATAAGTTTAGATGCATCACAAGCAAAAAAATACCAAGCTATCACATTGTATGCGGTACAATTAGTATTTAACTTTTTTTGGTCAATTTGGTTTTTTCAATTCAATTTGTATTTCTTTGCTTTTCTTTGGTTGTTAGTGATGTGGGGATTCATTTTAGCAACTACTATATTATTTTTTCAATGTTCAAAACTTGCATCTTATCTTATGATTCCATATATTTTGTGGGTTACTTTTGCAGGATATTTAAATCTTTCAATTGCAATTTTAAATTAGTGGAAAAAGAGAAAATAAAAAAACACATATAAAATGAAAAAATTCGTTTTATATGTGTTTTTTTAGATTCTATAAACCATAATCTTATGAACGAGATGTTTCTTAGTAACTTGCTTGGAACTTTTTTTCGTATATGGTAGAATTTGTATAAAAAAGAGTAGGAGAATCATTATGTTAGTATCATTATCGCTTATATTTTTATGTGGAATGTTAGTCGGAGGAATTTGTAAAAAGTTAAATATTCCAAGTCTTTTAGGAATGCTTCTTACTGGAATATTACTTGGACCACATGTATTAAATTTACTTGATTCAAGTATTTTAAATATTTCAACAGAACTAAGGCAAATTGCATTAATTATCATATTGACTAGGGCAGGTCTTAATTTAGATTTACATCAATTAAAGAGAGTAGGACGTCCAGCAATGCTTATGTGTTTTTTACCAGCATGTTTTGAAATTATAGGAATTACTATACTAGCACCTATTTTTTTGCAGGTTACTTATTTAGAAGCGGCGATTATGGGAACAGTAGTGGCAGCAGTTTCGCCAGCAATCATCGTTCCAAAAATGTTGGATCTAATAGAACGAGGATATGGAAAAGAAAGAAGTATTCCACAAATTGTCATGGCAGGTGCTTCTGTAGATGATGTATTTGTCATTGTATTATTTACAGCATTTGTAGGATTAGCAAAAGATGGAACCATATCAGCAGTACAATTTTTGACGATTCCTACTTCAATTTTATTAGGAATGTTTGGTGGAATTTTAGTTGGAATTTTTCTCATTCTTGTATTTCGTATATTACATATTCGTGATACAGGAAAAGTTATGATCCTTCTTTCTGTTTCTTTTTTATTAGTTACGATTGAAAAGGGTGCATCCGGAATAATCGGTTTTTCTGGACTTCTTGCAGTGATGGCAATGGGTGCAACAATACGTAATAAATATAGTAAAGTATCGAAGCGATTATCGATAAAATTTTCAAAACTTTGGGTAGGAGCTGAAATTGTTTTATTTGTATTAGTTGGAACAACAGTAGATATTGAATATGCAAAAAAAGCTGGACTATTTGCTATTCTTTTAATTTTATGTGGATTACTCTTCCGTGTATTTGGTGTATTAGGTTGTTTGCTTAAAACTACAATACATAAAAAAGAACGATTG
>JBOFWM010000105.1:0-33910 GCA_051653625.1 Lachnospiraceae bacterium | reverse complement strand
CCGAATTAAATATAGAACCGAACTAGTATTCGAGAAATTCTCATTTTCTTGTATGCTCTATTAAGTGCACCCTTTTTTTATGAAAGCATATCAAAATCTTTTTCATTTAACCCTTGACATATCACCAGAATGCTTTTTTTACGATATTAAATATTATAACTAGTATTAGTAAGGATTGCAATTAAGAAGGAAAATTTAAAGAGAGTAATTTTTGAAAAATTAGAAATAATATTGTATATATGTTTTACACAAAAAAATATAAACAAATAGAAAAATTATAGTAAAATAATAGAAATACATCAAAAAAAGGAAGTATTTTTAAATATTTTTTAATTACGACTTGAATTTTGACGACAAATTATGTAAAATACTAATGTTGATAAAATTTTGACAATCATACATGTTATGTTTGTTGGAAAATATAAATTTATTTTTAGGAGGAATTATACAATGGCAGTTAAAGTAGCAATTAACGGTTTTGGCCGTATTGGACGTTTAGCGTTCAGACAAATGTTCGGAGCAGCAGGATATGAAGTAGTAGCAATCAACGACTTAACAAATCCAAAAATGCTAGCACACTTATTAAAATACGATTCAGCTCAAGGTAGATATGCATTAGCTGATAAAGTAGTAGCTGGTGAAGATTCAATCACAGTTGATGGAAAAGAAATCAAAATCTATGCACAAAGAGATCCTAAAGATCTTCCATGGGGAGATTTAGGAGTAGATGTAGTTTTAGAATGTACAGGTTTCTTTGCTTCTAAAGCAGCAGCTTCTAAACATATCGAAGCAGGCGCTAAAAAAGTTGTTATCTCAGCTCCAGCAGGTGATGATCTTCCAACTATCGTATATAACGTTAACCATAGCATCTTAAAAGCAACTGATACAGTTATCTCAGCAGCTTCTTGTACAACAAACTGTTTAGCACCAATGGCAGATGCATTAAACAACTTAGCTGAAATCCAATCAGGTATCATGACAACAGTTCATGCTTACACAGGAGATCAAATGACTCTTGATGGACCTCATCCAAAGGGAGATTTAAGAAGAGCTCGTGCAGCAGCAGCAAACATCGTACCTAACTCAACAGGTGCAGCTAAAGCTATCGGATTAGTAGTTCCAGCATTAAACGGAAAATTAATCGGTTCTGCTCAACGTGTACCAACTTGCACAGGATCTACAACATTATTAGTAGCAGTTGTAAAAGGTACAGTAACTAAAGATGAAATCAATGCAGCTATGAAAGCAGCAGCTAACGAATCTTATGGTTATACAGAAGAAGAATTAGTATCAGGAGATATCATCGGTATTTCTTACGGTTCATTATTTGATGCAACTCAAACAATGGTAGTTCCAACAGCTGATGGAAATACACAAGTACAAGTTGTTTCTTGGTATGATAACGAAAACTCATACACAAGCCAAATGGTTCGTACAATTAAATACTTTGCAGAATTATCATAATTCAAATTTGCAAGACCTATAAAGGTCCGGTCTTATGGACCGGGCCTTTTTTAAACTTATTAATCGGAGGAAAATGAAATGTCTTTAAATAAAAAATCAGTAGACGATATTCAAGTAAAAGGAAAAAGAGTTCTTTGTAGATGTGACTTTAATGTTCCATTGAAAGATGGTGTGATCACAGATACAAACCGTTTAACAGCAGCATTACCAACAATTAAAAAATTAGTTGCAGACGGAGGAAAAGTAATTCTTTGTTCTCATCTTGGTAAACCAAAGGGAGAACCAAAGCCAGAATTATCATTAGCACCAGTAGCAGCTAAATTGACAGAATTATTAGGACAAGAAGTGAAATTTGCAGCAGACCCAGAAGTTGTTGGACCAAATGCAAAAGCGGCTGTAGAAGCAATGAATGATGGAGAGGTTATCTTATTAGAAAACACACGTTACAGAATTGAAGAAACTAAAAATGGCGAAGCATTTTCTAAAGATTTAGCAGAAATTTGTGATATCGTTGTAATCGATGCATTCGGTACAGCTCATAGAGCACATTGTTCAAATGTTGGTGTAAGTGCATTAGCAAGTGAAGCAGCAGTTGGTTATTTAATGCAAAAAGAAATTGATTTCTTAGGAAATGCAGTAGAATCACCAGTAAGACCATTTGTAGCAATCTTAGGTGGAGCAAAAGTTGCAGATAAATTAAATGTAATTTCTAACCTTTTAGAAAAATGTGATACATTAATCATTGGTGGTGGTATGGCATTTACATTCTTAAAAGCAAAAGGATATGAAATTGGAAATTCTTTAGTAGATGAAGAAAAATTAGAATATTGTAAAGAAATGATGGCAAAAGCAGAAAGCCTTGGCAAAACATTATTACTTCCAGTAGATGCAGCAGTTGCAGCAGGATTCCCTTCTCCAATTGACGCTGAAATCGATGTGGATTATGTGGCAGCAGATGCAATTCCAGCAGGAAAAATTGGACTTGATATCGGACCAAAATCATCTGAAATGTTTGCAGATGCAGTAAAAAATGCTAAAACAGTTGTATGGAATGGACCAATGGGTGTATTTGAAAATCCAGTTCTTGCAAAAGGTACAATTGCAGTTGCAAAAGCATTAGCAGAAACAGATGCTACAACAATTATCGGTGGTGGTGATTCGGCAGCAGCAGTAAACATCTTAGGGTTTGGACCAAAAATGAGCCATATCTCTACAGGCGGTGGAGCAAGCCTTGAATTCCTTGAAGGAAAAGAATTACCAGGTGTTGCTTGCGCAAACGATAAATAGAATAGCTTAAACTAGTTAAAATGAAATCTTAAGAAAAGAAATGGAGAATAAGAGATGTCAAGAAGAAAAATAGTTGCTGGTAACTGGAAAATGAACATGACTCCAAGTCAAGCAGTAGAATTAATTAACACATTAAAACCATTAGTAGCAACAGAAGATGTAGATGTAGTATTCTGTGTACCTGCGATTGATATTATTCCAGCTATGGAAGCGGCAAAAGGATCAAATATTAATATTGGTGCTGAAAATATGTACTTCGAAGAAAGTGGAGCTTATACAGGTGAAACTTCACCAGCTATGCTTACAGATGTAGGAGTAAAATATGTAATCATTGGTCACTCTGAAAGAAGAGAATATTTTGGAGAAACAGATGAAATCGTAAATAAAAAAGTATTAAAAGCAATTGAACACAAAATTACACCACTTGTATGTTGTGGAGAATCTTTAACACAAAGAGAACAAGGTGTTACAATTGATTTTATTCGTCAACAAATTAAAATTGCTTACTTAAATGTTACAGCAGAACAAGCAGCAAAAACTGTAATTGCTTACGAACCAATCTGGGCAATCGGAACAGGTAAAGTTGCAACAACTGCTCAAGCTCAAGAAGTATGTGCAGCAATTCGTGTATGTATTGGTGAGATTTATGATGAAGCAACAGCAGCAGCAATTCGTATCCAATACGGCGGTTCTGTATCGGCTGATAGTGCAGCAGAATTATTTGCACAACCAGATATCGACGGTGGATTAGTTGGTGGTGCAGCTCTTAAACCAGACTTTGGTAAAATTGTTAATTTTAAATAGTTTAAAAATAAAAAGGTTGTCCTTAGAGGGCTTCACTTAGGGAGAATTTATCTTCCTAAAAAATCGGCATAGTCGTAACAAACGGCTATGCCGATTTTTTTATTTTTTTTTGGAAGTATCCATATCTTTTTTCTAAGCAATTCTTAATAAATCAATAAAAATTATTAGAAGGAATTAATATAGGTGCAGATATAATCTATTACATTAAAAAAATAATGAATATATTTAAAATGTAATTAATATTATTACTGATAAATTTTGATGAAAATAATAGGATATAGGATAGGTTATCGATTCGATTTCATCGAATCGGTGATTAAAATAACAAAATAAGAAAAAGCCATAAAACAAATCAAAAGGAGAGAAATAAAATTATGAAAAGTAAATTATTATCTGCACTATTGTGCACAGCTATGGTTGCAACTATGTTAGTAGGGTGTGGACCTAAAGAGGAAGGTGTTACAATTGCAACTGAAATGGCAACAGAAAACGTTTTGGAAACAGAAACTGAACTCAAAGAAACAACAGAAGAAGTTGTAGAAATCGAAGTAACGGATGAAGACTTAGCAAGAGAAGAATTTATAATTACACCGTATTGGTTATCTGAGGGATATTACATAGATGACGATGAATACGCAAACACAGTTGCAGATACATTGGACACTGAAGTAATGACCCAAATGATTAAAAGAGGATATGATATCTCAGACCTTTTGGTAATCAATACACTATCAATTGAATTTGATGAAACATTTGAAACTACGCCATTTAGTGTAATATTCATCAAAACATCTGAATTAGGTGACGCTGAATTATCATTAACACATGATGCAGGATATGTAAATGATATTGATGCCATTGAAATATACAGCAGCGTTGAAGCAGCTTATACAAACTACGATAAATTCAAAGTTGGCGTTTTTGATGCATTTAACGTAATGATGGCAGATGAAAACTACGAATTATTTGACTTCTACTTCAACACAGATGAATTCGAATTTGAATTAAACGAAGATTTAATATCTGATGAACTTTTCGACACAGAAAACACAACAACACCAAGCGAATTAATGAATGCATTATTCTATAATAATTTAGACTATATAGCGTGGCAGTATTATACTGCTTCGCTATTTTTGTGCTACTTGGGTTAGCCTGTATTCCACAGAAATTATCCATGATAGTTTCTGCTTTAGTCGTTGATTATTACAATAATCTATTTATGTTCTGTTGTTTCTTTCAATTCTTCATAGATATATTTATTGCTAAGAAATGACTTTAGAGATACAATATCTATAGTTGTCTATTTCTTTTTCATAAAAAAGCCAGAAACAGGAGTGTATTAATAATGAAAAAATGTTATTTGATTTGCGCAGGGGATTTTACAAATTCTACAATCCCTATTACAAACGAGGATTATGTAATAGCAGTAGATGGAGGGTATTCTTATTGCAAAATGTTAGGAATTAAGCCTAATTTGATTATTGGAGATTTTGATTCTATAGAAGAGCATGATAGAAAGGAAATTTTAGATTTAAAAGAAAGACAAGAGAATCTTGTCATTAAATTAGAACCAGTAAAAAATGATACAGATACACTAGCAGCACTTCGTGTTGGATTAGATAAAGGATTTAAAGAATTTCGATTGTATGGCGCAACAGGTGGAAGATTTGAACATACTTTTGCAAATATACAATGTCTTTTGTTTTTAAAAGAACAAGGGGCTGTGGGATATCTTGTAGATGGGACTGGGATGATGCTTGTTGTAAAAGAAGAAGAAGTCTCTTTTAAGGAATCTTTAGAGGGATATTTATCGTTTCTTAGCCTAGAAACAGTTTGTACGGGTGTCACCATTAAAAATATGAAGTATGAAATAGAACAAGAAACTATTACAAATTCCTTTCCAATAGGGATCAGCAATGAATTTATTGGAAAGGCAGGAAGTATTAAAGTGGAGAAAGGTGCCGCGCTTGTTACAATAAGTTGGGAATCGTAAGAAGAAAATATTAGGAAATATAAGAACGATCTACGGTTATTACTGCGTAAATATTACTATCTATTTCACGAAGTTTTTCTTCGATACAAGTAATCAAATAAGTATCGCTTAATTTTAGATGAAATGGAACAAGAATATCAAATACAAGATTAGAATGTGTATCTCCCTTTACCATTCGAAAATCGTGAAGAGAAATATCAGAATCTATGGAACCAATAACAGAAAGAGTTTGTTCTTTCCATAAATTTATTTCTGAATCATCCATAACAATAGGGTCCATATGGATAACCGACTCACAAAGCAATTCTTGATTTAAACGGCGTTCAATAACATCAATCATATCGTGTATTACAAGTAAATCTTCTTTAGAAGAAACTTCAGCATGAAGAGAAATCATTACACGTCCAGGACCGTAATTGTGTACGATTAAGTCGTGGATGCCAAGTATCAAAGGATAACTATTTACAATGGATTCTACTTTTTTTACAAAATCTGGTTCTGGTGCTTGACCAAGTAAAGGATCTATAGTTTCTTTTGCTGCATTAATACCAGCAATGCAAATAATAATAGAAACAAGAAGGCCACAATAAGCGTCAATATTAAGAGCAGTATAGTAGCTAAGAATACTAGAGATAAGTACGACTAATGTGGCAAAACAGTCACTTAAGCTGTCCGTTGCAGTTGCAAGCATTGCTGCACTATTTATCGCTTTACCAACTTTTCTATTATAAAATGCCATATAACATTTGACGAATATAGAACCAATTAAAATCAAAAGAATAATCGTATTAAACTCTGTTTGAGTTGGTGTAATAATTTTTTCGATGGAAGTTTTGAAAAGTTCTACTGCCATTAAGATAATTAGCATAGAAACAAAAAGACCTGACAAATATTCAATGCGACCATGGCCGAAAGGATGATCAGGATCAGGTTTTTGATTAGATAATTTAAAACCCAATAAAGTGATAATAGAAGAACCAGCATCCGATAGGTTATTAAAGGCATCGGCAGTAATAGCGATGGAATTGCTAAATAGCCCAGCAAGCAATTTACATAAAAATAAAAGTACATTTAATGCTATTCCGATGATTCCACATAAAATGCCAAAAAAAAGGCGGACTTTTTGATCTTCATAATTTTCTTTGTTTTTCATAAATAAATTTGATAGAATAGTAATCATATAGGTGCTCCAATTTCTAAAGAGTATTTTGTTGATTGAATCATAGCATAATAAGGATATGATTTGCAATAAAAACACTCTTGCCACATGGCGAAAATAATGATAATATATAGGCGATGTATAACTGACGGATAAGTGGAATGGACCACATGAAATACATTATGAAATTATATAGCCGACCGTCTGGGCAAAAATCTATTTGTATGGATAGGTTGTGCCTAGACACGGCTATTTTTTATACTAATAAATTAGAAAAAGAAAGGGAAGAACAGATGAAAATGACGGATATTAAAGTAGAATTAAGGGAAAATGCATACCCTGGAAGAGGAATTATTATTGGGAAAACAAAAGATGGAACAAAGGCAGTGACCGCATATTTTATTATGGGTAGAAGTGAAAATAGTAGAAATCGTATCTTTGTAGAAGAGGAACAAGGAATTCGTACACAAGCTTTTGATCCAGCGAAACTTGTAGACCCATCTCTTATTATTTATGCACCAGTAAGAGTTCTTGGAAATAAAACAATTGTTACAAATGGAGATCAAACAGATACGATCTATGAAGGAATGGACAAACAGTTAACATTTGAACAATCTTTAAGAAGTAGAGAATTTGAGCCAGATGCACCAAATTATACACCTAGAATTTCAGGAATCATGCATATTGAAAATGGAACTTATAATTATGCAATGTCTATTTTAAAAAGCAACAATGGGAATCCAGATGCATGTAATCGTTATACGTTTGCTTATGAAAATCCAGTAGCTGGAGAAGGTCATTTTATTCATACATATATGCATGATGGAAATCCACTTCCAAGTTTTTGTGGAGAACCAAAATTAATTGAAATACAAGATGATATGGAAGTGTTTACAAAGGAACTTTGGGAAAATTTAAATGAAGAAAATAAGGTTTCTTTATTTGTAAGATATATTGATATTATCACAGGGGAATATCAAACAACCATTATTAATAAAAATCAATAGGGAAGGAATATAGAAGAAAACGATGAAAGAATTACAATTAAAATACGGATGTAATCCAAATCAAACACCAGCAAAAATCTTTGCAAAAAATGGAGAGTTACCAATTAAAGTATTGTGTGGAAAACCTGGATATATTAATTTTATGGATGCATTTAATGGTTGGCAATTAGTAAAGGAATTAAAAGAGGCGACAGGACTTCCAGCAGCGACTTCTTTTAAACATGTTTCACCAGCAGGGGCAGCAGTTGGTCTTCCACTTTCCGATACATTAGCGAAAATCTATTGGGTAGATGATTTAGGAGAATTATCTCCACTTGCATGTGCATATGCAAGAGCAAGAGGCGCAGATCGAATGTCAAGTTTTGGAGATTTTATTGCATTATCTGACGTATGTGATGTTGCAACTGCAAAAATTATTAAAAGAGAAGTTTCAGATGGTGTTATTGCACCAGGTTATGAGCCAGAAGCATTAGAAATTCTTTCAGCGAAGAAAAAAGGGAACTACAATGTAATTGAAATCGATCCTACATATAAGGCAGAACCAATTGAACATAAAGATGTTTTTGGAATCACGTTTGAACAAGGAAGAAATGAACTTACAATCAATGAAGAATTATTACAAGAAATTGTAACTAATAATAAAGAACTTCCTAAAGAGGCTAAAATTGATTTGATTATTGCACTTATTACTTTGAAATATACACAATCAAATTCTGTTTGTTATACAAAAAATGGACAAGCAATTGGAATTGGTGCTGGTCAACAATCGAGAGTGCATTGTACAAGATTGGCAGGAAGTAAAGCCGATAATTGGTTGCTTCGTCAATGTCCAAAAGTATTAGAACTTCAATTTGTAGATACATTAGGACGTGCAGAACGTGATAATGCAATCGATAATTATATTGGCGAAGAATATATGGATGTATTAGCAGATGGGGCGTGGGAACGTATCTTTAAAGTGAAACCAGAAGTATTTACTACAGAAGAAAAACGTGCATGGTTAGATAAAATGGAAGGTGTTTCTTTAGGATCTGATGCATTTTTCCCATTTAGTGACAATATTGAACGAGCGAAGAAAAGTGGTGTAAAATACATTGCACAACCAGGTGGTTCTGTTCGTGATGATGCAGTAATTGAATGTTGTAATAAATATGATTTAGTAATGGCATTTACAAAAATTCGTTTATTCCACCATTAATATCAATAATTCTATTAAGAAAAGATTGCAAGGTATCTTGATTTGATGGTATACTACAAAGTGGTGTATAGAAGAACACTTAATATAGTTATAGGAAAGTAAGGAGACGAACAAATGAGTAAAAAGCCAGTAGTATTAATGATTTTAGATGGATATGGATTAAATGATAAAACAAGCGGCAATGCAATTAATTTAGCAAAAAAACCGGTACTAGATAAATTAATGAAAGACTATCCTTTTGTAAGAGGAAATGCAAGTGGAATGGCAGTTGGATTACCAGATGGACAAATGGGGAATTCAGAAGTTGGACACCTTAATATGGGTGTTGGACGCATTGTATATCAAGAGTTAACAAGAATTACAAAAGAAATTAAAGATGGAACTTTTTTTGAAAATAAAGCATTAAAAATGGCAATGGAGAATTGTAAAGCAAATAATTCGGCACTACACTGTTTTGGTTTAGTTTCAGATGGTGGAGTTCATAGTCATATTGAACATCTTTTTGGTCTTCTTGAAATGGCGAAAAAAGAAGGAGTTGAAAAAGTATTTGTACATTGTTTTTTAGATGGTAGAGATACACCACCTTCAAGTGCGAAACAATTTGTAGAAAAATTAGAAGCAAAAATGAATGAACTTGGTGTTGGTAAAGTGGCAACAGTAAGTGGTAGATATTATGCAATGGATCGTGACAATAATTACGACCGTGTAAAAGTAGCATATGATGCAATGACTAAGGGGATTGGGAATAAAGGAATCTCTGGTTCTAGTGCAATTGCAGCATCTTATGAAGAAGGAATTACAGATGAATTTGTAATGCCAACGGTAATAGAAGAAGATGGAAAAGCAGTAGGAACAATAACAGATAAAGATTCTGCTGTATTTATTAATTTTAGACCTGATAGAGCAAGAGAGCTTACAAGAGCATTTTGTGATGATGATTTTAATGGGTTTGAAAGAGAACGCCTTGACTTAACATTTGTATGTTTTTCGGAATATGATGCAACTATTCCAAATAAAACAATAGCTTTTGAAAAAGTAACTATTACTAATACATTTGGAGAGTGGCTTGCAGAAAATAACTTAACACAAGCAAGAATTGCTGAAACAGAAAAATATGCACATGTTACCTTTTTCTTTAATGGTGGGATGGAAGAGCCAAATAAAGGAGAAGATCGTATTCTTGTAAATTCACCTAAAGTTGCAACTTATGATTTAAAACCTGAAATGAGTGCATATGAAGTAAGTGATAAATTAGTAGAGGCAATCAAATCAGATAAATACGATGTAATTATTGTAAATTATGCAAATCCAGATATGGTAGGCCATACAGGAATTGAAGCAGCAGCAATTAAAGCAGTAGAAGCAGTTGATGAATGTGTAGGTCGTGCAGTAGATGCTATTCTAGAAGTAGATGGAACAATGTTTATTTGTGCAGATCACGGAAATGCTGAACAATTAGTAGATTATGAAACAGGAGCGGCATTTACTGCTCATACAACAAATGATGTACCATTTATCTTAGTAAATTATGATAAAGAATATACATTAAGAGAAGGTGGATGTTTAGCAGATATTATCCCAACATTAATTGAAGTTATGAAAAAAGAAAAACCGGTAGAAATGACTGGAACATCATTACTTATTAGGAAATAAGTATGTTAGGAACAATTGTTAACACAATAGCAGTGCTTTTAGGCGCTGCTATTGGTATGTTATTAAAAAAAGGATTTCCAGAAAAAATTTCAGATACATTGATGAAAGGATTGGGACTTTGTACCATGTATCTTGGAATCACTGGGTCGTTAAAAGGCGAGAATTCCATGATATTAATTATTTCCATGGTAGCAGGTGCATTGATTGGTGAGATGCTTGATTTGGAAGGTCGACTAAATGCGTTTGGTGAGTATATTCAAGGTCGTTTTAACAAGGAAGATTCTATAGCAGAAGGATTTGTTACAGCAAGTTTACTTTTTTGCGTAGGAGCAATGGCAATTGTTGGTTCCATGCAAAGTGGATTAGTTGGAAATCATGAAATGCTTTATAATAAGTCTATGTTAGATTTTGTGGCTGCAATCATTTTTGCATCAACATTAGGAATAGGTGTTATGTTTGCGGCAGCATTTGTATTTGTTTACCAAGGTTCCATTACAATTTTAGCACAGTGGATTTCTCCTTTTTTAACGGAAACGGTAGTTGCGGAAATGACTTGTGTGGGTTCTGTTATAATTATAGGGCTTGCATTAAATATGATAGGAATTACAAAATTAAGAATCATGAATTTTGTACCAGCAATTTTCATACCAATATTTTTAGGAACATTAATTTAAATAAGTTAATGTTCTTTTTTTGTATGTAATTGACAAATAGAATGCAAAAGTGTATAGTATGTACTAAGAGTAGTAATACACTAAGGAATTGAGAAAGGAGAAAAAAATATGATTTTAATTGATTATAAAGATACAAGACCTCTATATGAACAAATAGCGGACAAATTATCGCAATTGATTCTTTGTGGCGTATTGTCAGAAGATGAGAAAATGCCGTCTGTTAGAAGCTTGGCAGTAGAACTATCAGTAAATCCGAATACCATTCAAAAAGCGTATGTAAAATTAGAGCAAGATGGAATTATTTATACGATAAAAGGACGTGGTAATTTTGTTTCGAAAAAAGGAGACTTCATTGATGAAAAGAAACGATTATTTGAAATGAAAGTAAAAGAAATGGTGGATGAGGGACTACTTCTTGGATACACAATGGAGATGCTGATTATGATTATTAAAAAGGGAGGAATAACACATGATTGAAGTAAATCATATTGGAAAAATGTTTGATACTATTGTTGCAGTAGAAGATGTAAGCATAAAGATAAGAGAAGGTACTGTATTTGGAATGATTGGAACAAATGGGGCAGGAAAAAGTACTATTCTTCGAATGATAACAGGGATTTTAAAACAAGATAGAGGAGAGGTTTTAGTAGATGGAAGAGAAGTTTATGAAGATGAGGTGTCAAAACAAGCATTTTATTTTATTCCGGAAGAACCCTATTTTTTTCCAAATTCAACAGGTGCAGACATGGAAGGATATATTTCAAGTATTTATACAGAATTTGATAAAGAAGAATTTTATAGGTATTTGCACTCGTTTGATTTAGAAAAGAATCGAAAAATTTCTACTTTTTCTAAAGGAATGAAAAAGCAGATGGCAATCTTATTAGGGATTTGTTCAAATACGAAATATTTGATTTGTGATGAAACGTTTGATGGTCTTGATCCTGTGATGCGACAGGGCATTAAAAGTATTTTGGCAAAAAAAATGGAAGAGAGAAATTTAACGACTATTATTGCATCTCATAATTTAAGAGAATTAGAGGATATCTGTGATCATATAGGTCTTCTTCACAAAGGTGGAGTTTTATTGTCAAAAGATTTAGAAGAAATGAAGTGTAATATTCATAAGATTCAAATTGTATTTAAAGAAAAAGAAGAAGAACAATTAACGTATGTAATGCAACAATTTGATATTATAAAAAATGAAAAAAGAGGCTCTTTATATACGTTAACGATTCGTGGAGAACAAGAAAAAATAGAAGTAGAATTTAAAGCATTACAGTCTTTATTCTATGAAATTCTTCCATTGTCTCTTGAAGAAATATTTATCAGCGAAACGGAGGTAGTTGGATATGATATCAAAAAACTTATGTTATCTTAAAAAAAATGAATTGCTTAAACAAGCAAGTTGGGTAATGGGAAGCGTATTTGTTCTTACCTTATTTTATCCATTGTTTCTTTCTATTGAATTGAATAATATAAGAATGCAGTATGCATTAGAAGCAATGCAACAAGTTGAATTAGAACAAAGAGCATTAAATATGATGCAAGGATATAATACACTACAACTGTTCCTTGTTGCATTATGTGCTATACTTGTAGCAATCCAATCGTTTGCTTATATACATAATAAAGTACAAGTTGATTTTTTCCATTGTCAACCTGTTTCTACAAAAAAAAGATTTTTTACTCGTTACAAAAATGGCATATTATGTTTTACAGTTCCTTTTTTCATGAATACTTTATTAGGTATTATTGTAGTAGCAGCAAATAATGCATTTACAGCATCGTATCTACGTGCATTTACCATTAATATGGTATTAACAATTTTATTTTTTCTTGCAATATATCATATTACATTATTTGCAATTATGTTAACTGGAAATACATTGATTTCTCTTTTAGGGACTTGTGTATTTCTTGGATACGAATGGTTAGTGCGTTCCATGATTCTTTGGATGTCAATGGAGTTTTTTCATACATATTTTGAATCTCATGAAGAATATACCTTGTTTTCGCCGATAGTGACACTTACATCTTATTATGTTAATGAAACTTCCATTGAAAAAACTTGTATAAAATTAGCATTATATAGCATTCTTTTTTTAGTTTTTTCTTATGGACTATATACAAAACGCTCTGCATTTGCATGTGGAAAAGCGTTGGCATTTTCTGCGACAAAACGAATTATTAAGTTATGTATTATGATACCAGTATCCTTGTGTGGCTCTTTATTTTTATATAGTACAGCAGGAAAAAGTATTGTATTTGGAATTGTGGGTGCGATTCTTACTATTTTGATTTTACATGTGATGTTTCAATGTATTTTTGAATTTGATTTTCGAAGTAGTTTATTGCAAAAAAAAGATATCTTAATTGTTGGCGGAGCAGTTGGAATAATTTATTTGATTTTTGTTTTTGATCTTGTTGGATATGATTCATATCTTCCGAAATTGGAAAAATTAGATCAAGTATCTTACTATGTTGATAATAGATATATCTATAATAACTATATAGAAAAAGATGGTACTGAAAAACAGCCATCTAAAAAGATGTTAGAATCATTGCATGTTACAGACTATGATCTTTTGAATGAAGTATTAGAAGAGTATGTGATACGAGATAAAGTAGATAGAAGTTTGGAGAATTCAAAAAAATATATTTCTATTTTCGTTTGCTTTCAAAAAAATGATAAGAAAACCTATAGAATGTATACAATGGATCAAGATAATGCAATTGCAGTAATTGATAAATTAACACAAACAAAAGAGTATATAGAATTGCAATACCAAGTACTTGATAAAGAGTTTATAGAAACCTATAAAATTAGTAACGTGGAATATTATAATGGATATAATACGATTCAGATAGCAGAAGAAAATTTTAATAAAATAAGGGAAGCTTATGAGAAAGATGTAAGATTACATCCATATTCGGATATGTTAGAGAGTAATATTATAGGAACAATTAATTTCTATGGAGTAAGTTTAAAAGGAATTTCAAATTATAAAAATGTATGGCAATGTGAGGTGTATGAAAATTATGCAAATACACGAAAAGCCTTAGAGGAATTAGAAATAGAAATACAAGGATTGTTAGCACAAGAAATAGAAAGTATTACTATTACTAATTATAATTTAGAAGCTTCGGGTGGTGCCTATTATAGTGAGTATGAAATTACAAAAGTATATCAAGATACAAAGGAGATAGAAGCAATTTTTCCTTATCTTGTAAAAGAGGATTGGACCTATACAGGATATATTACACAACAAAGAAAAATAGGATATGATATAATAGTAAAAAGAAAAGAGAGTGAAATGATATATTATTATTGTTTTGTAGAAGATCGCATTCCTTCTTTTGTAATAGAAGATACGAGATATTAAGTATAAGAACGCATAAAAATTGGGAATACTCTTTTTAACGTATAAAGTTGAAAGGAGTATTTTTTATGAGAATTGAAGCAATTATCACACAAGTAAGAGGAAGAGAAATCTTAGATTCTAGGGGAAATCCAACTGTGGAGGCAGAGGTAATAATCAATGATATGTTTTGTGCAAGGGCAGCAGTACCATCTGGTGCAAGTACCGGTAAATTTGAAGCAGTAGAACTGCGAGATAAGGAAGAGCGTTATTTAGGACTAGGAGTTACAAAAGCAGTACATCATATAAATACTATTATTAGAAAACATTTAATTGGGCAAAATGCAACAAGACAGCAAGACATAGATCGCATTATGATTGAATTAGATGGAACAAAAAATAAAGCAAATCTTGGTGCAAATGCAATACTTGCTGTATCTATGGCAGTTGCAAAGGCTGCAAGCGAGGCGGTGGGATTACCTCTTTATCAATATTTAGGTGGATTTTTATCGTATCAATTACCAATGCCTATGATGAACATTTTGAATGGTGGAAAACATGCAGATAATACAGTAGATTTTCAAGAATTTATGATTATGCCAATCAAGGCGAAAAATTTTCAGGAAGCACTTCAAATAGGAACAGAAATTTATCATCATTTGAAAAAAATCTGCAAAGAAAGAGGTCTTAGTACCGGTGTAGGGGATGAAGGTGGATTTGCACCAGATTTAAAAGATGCATATGAGGTGTTAGATTTATTGATGCAAGCAGTAAAGGGAGCTGGTTTTATACCAGGTGAAGAAGTAAAATTTGCTATGGATGTAGCGGCTAGTGAACTTTATGATGCAAAAAAACAAAAATATTTTTTCCCAGGAGAAAGCCAAATGGAAGGAAAAGATATTTATAGAACAAGTGATGAAATGGTTGCTTACTATGAAAAATTAGTTAATACGTATCCAATTCTTTCTATAGAAGATGGATTAGATGAGGATGATTTTGAAGGATGGACTGTTCTTACTAAAGTTTTAGGAAGTAAAATTCAATTAGTAGGAGATGATTTGTTTGTAACAAATGAAGAGCGGTTATTGAAAGGCATTAAATGTAAAGCAGCAAATGCGATTCTAGTAAAGGTAAATCAAATAGGAACATTGACGGAAGCATTTAAAACAATAGAATTGGCCCACAAAAAGGGATATAAAACAGTTATTTCGCATCGTTCTGGAGAAACAGAAGATGCAATTATTGCGGATATTGCTGTTGCTGTAAATGCTGGACAAATAAAAACAGGTGCACCATGTAGAAGTGATCGTGTTGCAAAATACAATCAATTGTTGAGAATAGAAGAAGAATTAAAAGGGATTAATTCTTGACATTTTTTGTAAAGTAGATTACAGTTTTTCTTATAAAATTGTTTTTAAGAAAGGTAATCATGCATTTATGGAAAAAATTACAAGTTTTACAATAGATCATATTAAATTATTGCCAGGAGTTTATGTTTCTAGAAAAGATAATGTTGGAAGTGAGGTTATTACAACTTTCGATTTGAGGATGACAAAACCAAATGAAGAACCTGTTATGAATACAGCTGAAATGCATGCACTAGAGCATTTAGCAGCCACTTTTTTAAGAAATCATATTGAATATAAAGAACAAATAATATATTTTGGACCTATGGGGTGTAGAACAGGATTTTATCTTCTTCTAGCTGGAGCATATGATTCTAGTGATATCGTTCCATTGTTAGTGGAATTATTTGAATTTGTTGCATCATTTGAGGGGGAAATACCAGGAGCAAGTGCAAAAGATTGTGGCAATTATTTGGATATGAATTTGCCTATGGCAAAATATTTAGCAAAAAAATATTTAAATGAAGTATTATATACAATTACAGAAGAACGTTTAATTTATCCAGTTTAATTTTGGATATTAAATAGGAAGGACAAGTAGATGAAAAAAATAGGCATTATTGGAGCAATGGAATTAGAGGTAGAAGCATTAAAAAACAAAATGGAAGTAAAACAAATTGTGGAAAAAGCTTCTATGAAATTTTTTGAAGGTGTATTAAATGGAGTAGATGTAGTAATTGTAAAAAGTGGAATTGGAAAAGTAAATGCTGGAATATGTGTACAAATTTTAGTAGATTTATTTGAGGTGACACATATAATTAATACAGGTATAGCAGGTTCTTTAAATGCGCAAATTGATATTGGAGATATTGTTATTTCGACAGATTTACTATATCATGATATGGATGCAGTAGCTTTTGGCTATGATGCTGGACAAGTTCCAGGAATGGATACTTTTTCTTTTGAAGCAAATGAACATATGATTGAATGTGCAAAAACTTCTTGTCTAAAAGTAAATAAAGATATTTCATTTCATTGTGGAAGAATTGTAACAGGAGATCAGTTTGTTGCAGAAAAAGACTTGAAAAATAGAATTGTTTCAATATTTGATGGGAAATGTACAGAGATGGAAGGTGCAGCAATAGCTCATGCATCTTATTTAAATCAAATTCCTTTTGTTGTAATTCGTGCTATTTCAGATAAAGCAGATGATAGTGCACAAATGGATTATCCTACCTTTGAGAAAAAGGCAGCAGCTAATTCAGCAGCACTTGTAGAAGATTTTATAGTTGCTTTATAAAAAGTAGTTGAAATGAACACATGTTTATGATAGGATGTTATTATATGACATTAGGAGGATAATGGGATGGATATTTTAAGAGTTGCATTAACATGCATTTTTATAGTAATATGTATAGCATTAACAGTGCTTGTTTTAGCACAAGAAGGTAAATCAGCTGGTTTAGGAACAATTGGAGGCGCAGCAGAATCGTTTTGGACAAAAAATAAAGCTCGTTCAATGGAAGGAAAAATGGTTAAGATTACAAAGGTCTTAGCAGTTTTGTTCGTTGTGCTTGCTGCAATTTTGAATATTAGTAGATTCTAGTTTTTCAAATGATGATGATTTTAAAACATTCTTGTAAATACAAGAATGTTTTTTTTTGGAAACAGAAAGGAAGTGAAGAATGAAGAGTAAAAATAAAAAAGATAGAAAAAAAATGATAATAGATTTATTAAAAGATGAATTGTATGCTCCGATGAAAGAAAAAGAATTAGCGATTTTTTTAAGAGTAGAATCAAGTGAAAGAGGAGAATTAAAAGCTATACTTGATGAGCTTTTAAGAGAAAAAATTGCAATTATTACAAAACGTGGGAGATATATGATTGCCCCTATTATTGAAAAAGAAGTAGAGAAAAATCAACAAAGTTTAATTGGTACCTTTGTTAGTCATAGTAAAGGGTTTGGGTTTGTAGAGATTGAAGGACAAAGTGATGATTTGTATATTCCTGAAAATCACGTAAATGGAGCATTTCATAAAGATATAGTAGAAGTATCATTATTAGAAGGTGCAAGTGGAAAGCGTCAAGAAGCAAAAGTAGTAAAAATTTTAGAACGTGGAATGGATCAAATTGTTGGAACTTTTCAAAAAAATAAAACATTTGGATTTGTCATTCCTGATAATGCAAAGCTTGCAAATGATTTGTATATTCCTCTAGAACGCTCAAAAGGTGCAGTAAGTGGTCATAAAGTGGTTGCTCAAATTACAGATTATGGAAAAAATGGAAAAAAACCAGAAGGAAAAATTATTGAAATTTTAGGTCATGTGAACGATCCAGGTGTTGATATTATGGCCATTGTAAGAGGTTTTGATTTGCCGGTTGAATTTCCAGAAAAAGTGATGAATCAAGTAGAAAAAATTAGTGATGTTGTTTTAGAAACAGACTATTCTGGACGAAGAGATTTATGTGATTTGCAAATGGTGACAATTGATGGTGAAGATGCCAAAGATTTAGATGATGCTGTTAGTTTAGAAATGGTAGATGGAGCGTATCGACTTGGGGTTCACATTGCAGACGTAAGTAATTATGTACAAGAAAAATCTGCATTAGATCATGAAGCATTAAAAAGAGGAACGAGTGTATATTTAGTAGATCGTGTTATTCCTATGTTGCCACATAAATTATCTAATGGAATCTGTTCACTAAATGAGGGAGTAAAACGTCTTGCATTAAGTGCAATTATGACAATTAATGATAAGGGAAAAGTAGAGGACTATGAAATTGTAGAATCTGTTATTTGCGTAGATCGTAGAATGACATATACTGCAGTTAAAGAAATTTTGGAAGAAAAAAAGGAAGAGGTAAGAAATGAGTATGCACAGTTTGTTCCGATGTTTGAAAAAATGGAAGAACTAGCGAGTGTTCTAAGAGCAAAACGTAAAAAAAGAGGATCAATTGATTTTGATTTTCCAGAAACAAAAATGATTTTAGATGAGCAGGGACAACCGGTTTCAATTAAACCATATGATCGAAATGTTGCAACAAAACTAATAGAAGAATTTATGTTGATTGCAAATGAAACAGTAGCACAGCATTTTTATTGGATGGAAATGCCATTTTTATACCGTACTCATGATAATCCAGATCCAGAAAAAATACAAAAGTTATCTACCTTTATTTATAACTTTGGATATTCCATAAAAGTAGATAAAGAAGAAGTGCATCCAAAAGAAATACAAAAATTACTTGGAAAGATTGAAGGAAGTGAAGAAGAAGCGCTTATTTCAAGACTTGCACTTCGTAGCATGAAACAAGCAAAATATAGTGTTGAAGCAACGGGGCATTTTGGATTAGCTTGTGAATATTATAGCCATTTTACATCACCAATTAGAAGATATCCTGATTTACAAATTCATAGAATTATTAAACATCAATTACGTGGACGAATGAATAAAGAGCGTATTGAACATTTCAAAGAAATTTTACCAGAGGTGGCGACAAAAACTTCAAAACTAGAACGTCGAGCAGAAGAATCAGAACGTGAAACTATCAAACTGAAAAAAGTAGAATATATGGAACGCCATATTGGGGAAGAATTTGAAGGAGTCATTTCAGGAGTGATGCAATGGGGAATTTATGTAGAGTTGCCAAATACAATTGAGGGAATGATTCATGTTTCGAAAATAGAGGGAGATTATTTTGCCTTTGATGAACAAAAATATGAAATGGTTGGACAAAATACAGGAAAAACCTATAAACTTGGAGAAAAAGTAAAAGTAAAAGTAATAGATACTGACAAGTTTAGCAAGACCATTGATTTTGCATTTGTAGTAGAATAACGAGTAATGGAGGTTTGATATGAAACAAGAGCATATGAAGTTAGTTGCAAATAATAAAAAAGCATATTTTGATTATTTTGTGGATGAAAAATTTGAAGCAGGTCTTGTTCTTCATGGAACAGAAGTAAAATCACTTAGAATGGGAAAATGTAGTATTAAAGAATCTTTTATACGTATAGAAAATGGAGAAGTATGGGCATATGGGCTACACATAAGCCCATATGAAAAAGGAAATATTTTTAACAAGGATCCAATGCGTCCTAAGAAATTATTACTTCATAAAGCACAGATTTTAAAATTAGTTGGAAAAATGAAAGAAAAAGGATACACAATTGTTCCACTTCAAGTATATTTTAAAGATGGAAGAGCAAAAATAGAAATTGGTCTTTGTCGTGGGAAAAAGCTTTATGATAAAAGACAAGATATCACGAAAAAAGACCAACAGCGAGAAGCACAAAAAGACTTTAAAATCAAGAATTTATAAATAATTGTTTAATTTCTTTATAATCGCCAAATAATAATACTTGATCACCAGTTTGAATAATTGTATTCCCATCGATTAATTCAAGCGTTTGTTGATTTCTTGTAATCCACAATACTTGAATTTGATGATTTACTTTTAAATTGGCTTCAAACAAATTTTTTCCTTCTAGTTCTTTTGGAAGATGCTTGATAATTACTTCAACCATAGCATTTTCTTTAATTAGATCGATGACAATTAAGATATTTGAATCTTTTCCAAAAATAATTCGCGTGCCTACTTCTTCTATCAATTTATTGAAAAAATTTTGAATAAAAATAAGTTTTGATAACACATAAAAAATGAGCAAAAAAATACAAGTATAAACAACTCCTAATAATGTGTTTTGAAGTTCTGCTTGATTTAATGTAAAAAAGATATTTGATAGAACAGAAATAATTAATACAGCAAAAGTATATCCTGTCAACATTGCAATTTTTGCTAAACGTCTTCTTTGAGGACCGATCATAATTACTTCACTTTCTGTAGTAGTGAAGCCAGAATTTGTTAAAAGTGAAATTGTCTGCATTCGTGCCTTTTCTTTTGTAAGACCGGTTAATTGAAATAAAACAGTAAATACTTTTAAAAGTATATTGTAAAGTATAATTGCAACTGCAAGTAAAAGAAGTGCGTTAATAATTTCCATAGTATTTTTCCTTTTCGTTTTTTTTATTATATGAAACTATGAAGAAAAACACAATAAAAAAATAGATTTGTAGATAAGGGTTGACCTTTTGGGCAATAATGAGTAATATAAATATATAAGGGCCAGTCAAGGTTTCGACGGGGTTTTTGAAGCTGGAGAAGCAAGCCGTTGCCAAACGTTAATGGTAAAATTAAATTAAACGCTGAAGAAAATTTAGCTTACGCTGCCTAGCGGCAGCTGTCAGACTTATTGCACCTATCCTTTAAGAACCTGGCATCAACTTAGATAGGAAACGATATATACTAAGCTTTGCGTATATAGGCGTATTATGAAGCTACTGAATATATTGGGGTGTTTAATACCCGGTATAGGAGGGAATGAAAACTATTAAACTAAGCTTGTAGAAGTACAGGGGATGGGGCTTCGGACATGGGTTCGACTCCCATCTGGTCCATTTTAGCACTATGCAATCGAACAGTATCCAATGTTTCATCCAGGGATACTGTTTTTTCTTTGCCAGCAAGGTTATAAACAATAATTCTATTCACGAAAAGATTAAACATTTTTTCACACACGACTTCACTTTCAACTTTATTCTTCTCAAATGAGATTTATATAAGAATACCGATAAGAAAAAAGGCTGATGTTAGATTCGTATAACTAGAAATAAGCGCATTAATTGTTCATGGTATGATCTACTCATACTATTAAATATAACTTTTATGAAATTGAGCCGTTGCATCAAAGCGAAGATGCGACGGCTCTTGCTTTGTCTACATACCTAAACACTGATTAATTCAGTGTTTTTTTTCATGTTATACTATGGTATAATTTTTAATAGTTATAATTATTTATGAAGGGTACGGTTTAGGAATGGAAGAAAATAAAAAGTTAGTTGTAAATGGATTTGTATTTGCTTCAGAGGAAGATGCAAAATTAGCAAGAATGGAATTGAAAACAATTGATTTCTTAGAAAAACGTATAGATTTTAAAGAAATTGGAACGGTTTTAAAAATATATAATAAAGCAATTGAGGAACATTATTTTAAAACACCTGTAGGATATTATTATTTGAAAAAATTGAGAAATATATTAGTAGAATCAAAGTCGGAAAATATAATTATTAGAGATATTCCTCTTTATCATATTTTTAATGACAAACATAAAGTATTAAAGCCAAAGAGAGAAATTGTAAAAAATGAAAAAAAGATGCCAGATAAAAAAGCACAATACTTAAAAAATTCGATTATACTAAATATAGGGTTAATTATTTTGGCATTAGCAATGGTTTATATCACGATAACAAGTGAAAATCCAAATATGATTAATTATAGAACTGCAATTATTAATCAATACGCAGAGTGGGAAGAAGAATTGAATGAAAGAGAAGCAAAAATTAGAGAACGAGAAAAAGAAATATTAATTCAACAATAATTGAATATTTATTCACAGAATTATCATAATAATTTGATAGTATGATAAAAATGTAAAGAATAAAATCCTATGTGAAGAGGTGATAGAATGGAAAACCAAAAGATATTAGTAGTTGATGATGAAGCAAGAATGCGTAAGTTAGTAAAAGACTTTCTAATAAAGAGCAAATATGATGTTCTAGAGGCGGCAGATGGAAATGAATGTTTAGATATATTTTTTGAAAATCAAGATATTCAATTAGTTATATTAGATGTTATGATGCCAAAGTTAGATGGATGGCAGGTATGTAGAGAAATTAGAGCTTTTTCGAAGGTACCTATTATAATGCTCACTGCTAAAAGTGATGAGAGGGATGAACTTTTAGGATTTGAATTAGGTGTAGATGAATATATATCAAAACCTTTTAGTCCTAAAATTCTAGTAGCAAGAGTAGAAGCGATTTTACGAAGAAGCAATAAAGCAGAGGAAAATAATATCTTAGAATTTGGCGGTATTGTTGTTGATAAATCAGCGCATCAAGTAAAGGTCGATGATCAACCAATAGAATTAAGTTATAAAGAATTTGAATTGTTGACATATTTTATGGAGAATAGAGGAATTGCATTATCAAGAGAGAAAATTCTAAATTGTGTTTGGAATTATGATTATTTCGGAGATGCTAGAACAATAGATACCCATGTAAAAAAAGTGAGAAGTAAGATTGGAGATAAAGGAGATTATATTAAAACGATTTGGGGATTAGGTTATAAATTTGAAGCTTAATATGATGAAAACGTTGTTGTAAATAATTCATTAAAAAAATATGCATAGGAAAAATAAATAGTATATTGTAGATATAACGAATATAAGTTGCAGTATGAAAATATTTGAGGCGGTCACAGGAAAAAATGTGACCGCCTTTTATCACCAATACAAAAAATTGCTTCTAGTTGTTTTGTGGATTGTTCTTCATTAAATAAAGAAAGTGTAATAAAGTCTGATGTTTTAAAAGGGAGAATTTCCCAAGGAATAGAAATATCAGTGTCATTCAATGTTATGCAAAAAGATTGATGATGATTTTCTAAAAGTAATGCTTTTTTTTGAGGAAATTTATAATTAGGTTGTTTGATATGCAAGAATTTCTTATCTGAAAAAGCATATAACAAAGGAGCTTTTGTAACACATGTAAGAAGATTTTTAATAGCATAGTCTAATTGAATACCTAAGGGAGAATTCTCCATAAATTTTGGAAGAATCATATAGGTAGTAAAATAGTTGCTCATATTTACTTCTCGATGAAGATCCATGCCACTTACAGGTGCAATGGAATA
The DNA here is from genome assembly GCA_051653625.1 of Lachnospiraceae bacterium. Classification (GTDB taxonomy): domain Bacteria; phylum Bacillota; class Clostridia; order Lachnospirales; family Lachnospiraceae; genus SFDP01. The sequence goes on along the minus strand of JBOFWM010000105.1, from coordinate 10,211 downwards.
TTTCTTATGAAATAAATTTTTCCATAAATGTATTGCATTCTCATTTGTTGGGAAAAATGGATGTTGATTATTAATTATTTCAATAAAATCCAATTTATTATAATCATGTATTTTCATTTCAAAGTGTAAGCCATTTGAAAGTGGAGAACCAATACTACAAGGATGAGCAAGTCCTACAATACCATTTTGTGCATGAACACGGTCAAATAAACAATCTGCATTGTTTTTTGAAATATCGTGCCAAGGAATATAAGAAGTAATATTATGGCATAAAATATGTCCATAATAAGTTGTTAGTTCACAACCTGAGATAAATTCTTGCTTAGAATTTGCAAGATGATATTTCAATTTTTCTAAACCAGAAATTGTATTGTGGTCAGTCAGTGAAAAATTATAAATCTCGCAAGATTCCAAATAGTCAGCTAATTTTTCAGGAGTCATTTCACCATCTGACTCTTTTGTATGATTGTGTAGTTCAATTCTTTTGAAGAAATATGAATTCATTATAGGCTCCTATTCTTCACCAAAGATTGTGATTATATAATTTGTAGTATCATTTATTACTTGAAAACAATTAAGAATAATTAAAAGTTGTCCCGTTATGGCTTCTTTTGGAATACTTCCATAAGAAGCTTCATTTTTAGAAGTAAAGATTATTTTAGGAATGGAAGGAGAATGGCTATTTCCAAGAAATTCATTATTTAAAAATGCACATAGCTGTAATTCTGTTTTTAAAGAAGGATAAATATCATCAAAAGGAACTACGGTGCATGTTGGGTAATGTGCTTTATATGTAAAAGAAATTTTTGTAATAAGTTCTTTAGAAGGATTGATAAGTTTAGGATTGCTATACGATAATTCTATTTTTAAAGAATGATATATTTTTTCTAGAAAAAAAGAATAGGTAATATTTCCGATATATCCTTCTGTAAGGCTACCTGAAAAACACATTATTTTATTCATAATAAAGTTCCTCCGTATATAAAAATTTAATTTGGATAATAACAAGTAATATGTCGAATGTCAAGGAAATATGGAGGTTTCAATGTAAAATTTATCTTTACGCTAAACTTACATTAAACTTACGAAAAATTGATAGTTGTAATATTTTCTTTTTGTTAGACTTTGAAAAGTGCAAAAAACAAAAGAAAACAAAGAGGTATGAATTATGACTATGATAACAGCACATTCTGGATGTGACCATACACCTGATAACTCTATAGAGTTTGTAGAGTATGCATTAAAGATGGAAGCAGAATGTATAGAAGTAGATATAAGAAAACAAGAGAATAAACTAATTCTATCGCATGATGAAACAAAAGAACATGTATTAGAATTGAAAAATGTTTTTGGAGTATTAAGAAACTATCCAAAAGCAAAAATAAATTGTGACTTGAAAGAACATGATTTAGAAGATGAAATATTTCAATTAGCAAAAGAGATGGGAGTGGAAAAGCAATTGATTTATACTGGAACGGTGAATCTTAAAAAAATAAAAAAAGAGAATAATCAGTTGCAAGGAGTAGATGTGTACTTAAACATTGAAACAATATCGAGTGCAGTTAGCGATGCATCTCAAAAAAATATAGTAGATAAAGAAGCAATAAAGCAGGAATTGTTTGATTTTATACAACAATCAGAAAAATATGAATTAAAAGGGTTCAATATGAATTTTGCATTTTATAATGAAGAATTGGTGGATTGTATGAAAAAATTTCATTTAGAGTGTTCTGTTTGGACTGTAAATGAAACGGATGAAATTAAAAGATTTTTAAAAGCAAAAGTGGCGAACATCACAACACGAAATTTTGCAATTGCAAAACAGATTCAAATGGAAAGCAGAATTGAGGAATAACAAAAATGGTAAAACGTTTATATTATACATTAGGTAAAAAAGGGTTTATAGAATATATTTTATTTTCCATATTTCTATTATTTTTTTATTTACCATTACTTAATTTATTTATGTTAGCTTTTTCAAATAAATATGAAATGCCTGCAGTAATTCCACAAGAATTTGGCTTTAAATGGTGGGAATTTGTATTTGGACAAAATGATTTGGTGAAATCAATTGTAACTTCTTTTGGTTTAGCGCTTTTAGTAACGTTTATCTCTTTGGCAATTAGTATTCCGACAGCATATGCACTCGCAAGAATGGAATTTAAAGGAAAAAAAGTTGTTCTTTTTTCTTTTTTGCTTTGTAATGCGTATCCTAAAATGGGGCTATATATCTCAATAGGTATTATATTTTATAAATTAAATTTGATGGGAACACTTTTAGGTGTAGTTATTATTCATGTATTAAATAGTTTGATGTTTATGACTTGGATACCAATGGGCTCATTCAAAAGCGTACATAGGCAACAAGAAGAAGCAGCAAGAGATTGTGGAGCAAGTTCATTATATACTTTTTTTAAGATTACACTTCCGACAGCTATGCCAGGTATTATGGTTGCATCGGTATTTACATTCTTAGGATCATTAGAGGAATCACAAGGAACTTTGTTAGTAGGGTTTCCGCAAATCAAAACAATGCCTGTTGCGTTATATGGTGTGATTATGGAATATCCAACAACTGCAGGTCCAGTTCTTTCAGTTATTTTAATTAGTATGACAATGTTAGTATTAATAATTGCTAAGAAAATAATTGGAGGTGACGTTTTGAGTAAGGGATTTAGTATGAAATAAGTAAAGGAATGAAAAGTGAGGAAAGAGAGAATATGAATAAACCAATAAAGTTACAAATTAAAAATATGACAAAAAAATATGATAATGGAGACGGCGTAGAAAATATTAATATTGATGTTTATGAAGGGGAAGTATTGACTATGTTAGGCGCATCTGGGTGTGGAAAGTCAACAATCTTACGTACAGTAGGTGGTTTTTTAGACATCAATGATGGAGAAATCACAATTGATGGAAATCAAGTACATCAATTACCACCAGAAAAAAGACCAACAGCAATGGTTTTTCAAAGTTATAATTTGTGGGCACATATGTCTGTATTTGAAAATTTAGCATTTGGTCTTAAAATAAGAAAAATACCAAAAAAGGAAATGGAAACAAATATATTAAAAATGCTTGAATTGGTTGGGATGAAGGGATATGGAAATAAATTTCCAGGGCAATTATCCGGTGGACAACAACAAAGAGTAGCAATAGCTAGAGCTTTATTGTTAGAGCCTTCAGTATTGCTTTTAGATGAACCGTTTTCAGCATTAGATGCAAAAATTCGTGGACAAATGAGAGAAGAGTTAAAAAGAATACAAGAAGAATTGAATATTACCGTTATATTTGTAACGCATGATCAAGAAGAAGCAATGGCATTATCCCATCGAATTGTGGTTATGAATAAGGGGAAAATTGAACAAATAGGATCACCAACAGAGATTTATGACAATCCAAAGACAAAATATGTTGCATCATTTATTGGAGAAATGAATTTTATTGAAGATAATGATGGCCATACAACAGCAATACGGCCAGAAGACATTACAATGCAAAAAGGTTCGAATTTAGGAGATGCAAATGGAATTGTACGTACAATTATGGTCTTAGGACATTATGTAGAAGTAAATGTACAAGTTGGTATGAGAATATTGAAAATGTATGTAACGAGACAGGCAGCAAATGATTTAAGAGCTCATGATGAAGTCTCACTTACATTTAATAAAAAATATGTATATAGTGCATAAAAAATAAGAACATAAGAAAAAGGAGAAATTATGAAATTAAGAAAGTTAATAGGATTAGTATTAGTGGCAACAGTTTGTTTTGGGAGTTTAATCGGATGCACATCGAGTGCACAAGCAAATAATAAGACGTTTACTGTATGGGCTTCAGGTTCAGATAATGTAAAAGTTCAATTAGAAGCACAAATTACTAATTTTAATAGTATTCAATCGGATTATACAGCAAAATTAGAATTTATTACATCTGGGACGGGTGCACAAGGATTAACAGACAGAATTATTGCGGCAAAATTAGCAGGTCAAGAAAACACAGATTATGATGTTGTTGAATTAGGTGGGGATACGATTGCAGGGCTTAAAGCACAAGGTGGAGATGATATTTTGTTAGAAATTGATTATAGTAAACTTCCAAATGCAGAGAATTTACAGGCAAAAAATACGGTAGCAAAAGAAGTACTTGTACCATACAGAGGAACGACAGTTGGATTTGCTTATGACTCTACAAGAGTTTCAAGCTTTCCTAAAACGGAAGAAGAATTACATCAATGGATAAAAGAAAATCCAGGACGTTTTGCATATAACACACCAGATTCAGGTGGTGCAGGCTCGGCATTTGTAGTAACAACAATATATAACCTTATGCCAGAAGAAGCTTTGACATCAAATGATGAGGCATGGACTTCCTCTTGGGATGAAGGATTTGCGGTGTTAAAAGAATTACATCCTTATATGTACACATCTTCTGGAAAAGTGATATATCCAAATAAAAATCAAGGAACAATTGATTTATTAGCAAGCCAAGAAGTAGATATAATTCCAGCATGGGCAGATCAAATCATTACACAAATTAAAGCAGGAACATTGCCTGAAACAGTACAATTTGTTCAAATTGATCCTTCACTTACAGGGAATACGGCAGGTTTTGCTATACCATCTATTGGTTCAAATAGTGAAGGTGCCTTGGCATGGATTAATTACATGTTAAGTTCTGAAGCGCAAAATATTGCACTTGATTTACAAGCTGCAATTCCAGTTATTGATTTTAGTCTACTAGACCAAGAGTTAATCTCTACAATTGATGGATTAGATGTTAGTGCATTTCGTTTAAGTTCTTTAGGCGAATTATCAAGTAAATTAAATGAAAAATGGGATGCAGAAATAGCAACATTAGATTAGTAATCTTAAGGAGAAAAGCATGGCTTTAAAAAAGAAATTTTTACCATATATTATGGTGTTACCTTCAATGCTTTTATTGGTGGTAGTGGTTTTTTATCCCATTATTACTTCTCTTGTAAGAAGTTTTGAATTAGAGACGGGTGGTTATGGACTAGACAATTATTTGTATTTTTTTCAAAATAAATTACAACGTGATAATTTATTTTATACATTAAAAATTGTTGTAATTACTCTTGTTCTTGCAATTAGTATTTCCTATTTTTTAGCATTATATCTTAGATTTGTAAATACAAAGGTTAGTAAGATAATAGAAAAATTATATTTAATGCCACGTTTTGTTCCAGGATTAGTTGCAGTTAATGGAATGATAACTGTAATTAGAGATTCTGGTCTAATTAATCGTATTGGAAGAGTGTTTGGAGCAAATTGGGAATTAGGGCTAATGTATAATGATTCGGGAATTATTGTAATGAATTTATGGTTTAATATTCCGTTTGCAACAATGTTACTTCTTTCAGCACTTTCAGCAATCCAAACATCCACAATTGAAGCAGCAAGGGATGTAGGTGCTTCAAAAATGAAAATTTTACGTTCTATGATTTTGCCACTTACTTTTAAAGATATTTTGGTAGCATCAACATTTGTATTGATGGGTAATATTGGATCTTTTACAACACCGTATTTAATAGGAGAAAATTCACCACAGATGTTAGGGGTATCCTTATACAAATTATTTAATAATATGAGATATGAAAAGGCAGCAGCGTTATCCATGATAATTTTTCTATTGTCTTGCGTTTCAGCAGTCGTATATATTTATGCGAATATGAAAAAAGAACAGTGGGAAGGATAATGAATTAAGATTAAAAAAGTTATAAAAATAAGGCTAGTTAGAGAATTCTCTAATTAGCCTTTATTTAGTGAAATCAGAGTTATGAAAATTAAGTGAAATGGATTGTAATTATGAATTTTATCAATTAGAATGATAAAATAGAAAATTTAAGGGGAGTAGGTAAGTATCTTGAATAGTAGTAATAAAAAAAATAATAAAAATAGAAATTCTTTTCTTGATTGTTTTAGGGGAATTACCCTTTTAAATATGATTCTATATCATGCTATTTGGGATATTGTTTATATCTTTGGAGTAACTATTGCATGGTATCAAGGGAAATTAGGATTTTTCTATCAACAAAGTATTTGCTGGAGTTTTATCCTCTTATCTGGGTATTGTTTTTCCTATAGTAAAAAACCAATAAAAAGAGGTGTTATGCTTACTTTGTTTGGACTATTACTGACGCTTGTTACAATGATTTTTATGCCTGCAAATCGAGTAGTGTTTGGAATATTGACATTTCTAGGAGCAGCAATGCTCATCCTTTCTTTTACGAAGAAATTTTTTATAAAGATGAATGCAAAAATAGGACTATTTTTTGCTCTTTTTTTATTTTTTGTTTTTTATGGGATTAATAATGGTGGAATTGGATTCTTAGAATATAAGTTTTTTACAATACCAGCTATTTTATATAATGGATATAGCTCTGCTTTTTTTGGATTTCCATTTTATGGATTTTATTCTACCGACTATTTTGCAGTTCTTCCATGGTTTTTTCTTTATCTCACTGGGTTTTATTTAAATAAGGTGAATTATGTGGGTGAAATGATAAATAAAATACCAATTCGAAACAATGTATTAGAATGGTTTGGAAAACATTCTCTTCCTATATATATACTACATCAGCCAATTATTTATCTTTTATTATTTTTATATTTTAGATAAAGAGCTAGAAAGTGAGGGATTATGAAATATTCAATTCGTAGACAAGTTACAATTATAGGTATGTGTTTAATGATATTTATTATAGGATTGTGTTGGATTTTAAATAATTTATTCCTGGAAAAATATTATTTAGAACAAAAGAAAAGTGTACTATTAGAATCTTATAATGTGTTAAATGAAGCAGTGAGCGCAGGAGAAATTACGACAGCGAAATTTGATCAAGAATTACAAGAAATTTGTAATCGTTATAATATTAATGTTTTAGTAATTGATATGAATTCAAGTATTATTCAGTCATCTGGAAATGATTCGGAAAATGCAAAAATACAATTATGGGATAATATGTTTTTACGAAGAAGTGATAATGACTTAATATTAGATACTAGTCAATATAAAATGCAAATTATAAAAGACCCAAGATCAGAACAAGAAAATTTAGAACTTTGGGGCGTACTTGATAATGGAAATTCTTTTATGATTCGGACGGCACTTCAAAGTATAAAAGATAGTGTGAAAATTTCAAATCAATTTTTAGCATATATTGCTTTGTTTGCAACGATACTTAGTGGACTTATAGCTTGGGTTGTATCAAAGAAATTTACCAAACCGATTTTAGAATTAGCAAGTATCTCGCAAAGTGTAGCAAAATTAGATTTTAGTGTAAAATATCAAGGGAATAGTAAAACTGAAATTGCGTTACTGGGTGAAAATATTAACACGATGTCGGAATCATTGAAAAATACAATTTCAGAATTAAAAACAGTAAATAATGAATTATTAAAAGATATACAAAGAAAAACAAAAGAAGAACAGATGAGAAAAGAATTCTTATCGGATGTATCACATGAGCTGAAGACGCCGATTGCATTAATACAAGGATATGCGGAAGGATTAAAGGATGGGATCAATGAGGATGAGGAAAGTAAAGAATTTTATTGTAGTGTTATTATAGATGAAGCTTCAAAAATGAATCAAATGGTAAAAAAATTACTTACCTTAAATCATTTAGAATACGGAACAGATGTGGTAGCAATGGAACGGTTTGATCTTGTTGTGTTAATAAAAAACTATTTACAAACAGCAGAAATTTTATTAAAACAACAAAATATCTCGCTAAGACATCATACAGAAGAGCCAATTTATGTATGGGGAGATGAATTCAAAGTAGAAGAAGTGTTTATGAATTATTTTACAAATGCAATTAATCACTGCGCAAAAGAAAAAGTAATTGATATTAAATATGAACATTTCGATGGTAAAGTTAGAGTTGTTGTATTTAATACGGGTGAAAATATCCCAGAGGAAAGTTTGTGCCATGTGTGGGATAAATTTTATAAAGTTGACAAGGCAAGAACGAGAGCATATGGAGGGAGTGGAATTGGGTTATCCATTGTAAAAGCAATTATGGAAACGATGAACCAAAAATTTGGTGTAGATAATTATGATAATGGTGTGGCTTTTTGGTTTGAATTAGAAGAAGTAGAATGCAATTCTTGAAAAAAATAAAAAAAAATGGTATGATAACCCTATTATATAAAAGGGGTGTTTAAAATGAAAATAAAAATTTTATTTACAATATTTACTTTTTCATTTGTTTTAAGTGGATGTAGTGTAAATACTGTTGATTTAACAAGTGAAGAAAGTGCAATGATTTCTGAATATATAGCAAGTTTGTTTATTGAATATGATTCTAAAAGTGAAAGTAGATTATTGGATGAAAATGAGTTGCTTTTATTAGAAGAAAAAGAGGCTGCGGCAAGAGCTCAGGAAGAAAAAAGAATAAGAGCAAGAGAAGAATATTTAGCAAGCCAAGGGAAAAGTACCGCTTCAACATCCACTTCGACATCAACATCAACAGATGATACAAGTAGTAAGGTAGTAGAGGAAACGTATGAAAGTAATTTGGCCAATTTCTTTGGAATAGAAGGGTTTACTATTTTGGCAAATGGATATACCGTTACAAAGTCTTATCCAAACAATGAGAATGAAGATATCTTGTTTGCAATGGATGCTACAGAAGGGAACCAATTTTTGGTTGCAAAGTTTTTAGTAACGAATACTCAAGCTGAAGCAAGTCAAATAGATATGATGCATAAAAAGGCAAGTTTTAATGTTATAATAAATGGTGTGAATTCAAGCAATGCACAAAATACATTACTTGTTGATGATTTATTGACAATAAAAGAAGAGGTTGCAGCGCAAGAAACATTAGAGTTAGTTTTAGTATTTGAAGTAAAAGATGAAGTAGTAGAAGAATTAAATTCAATTGTATTAAAAGCAAGATTTGATGGTGATACAGCAAATATGAAAATACAATAACAAGAGAAATGTATTGGTGCGTACTTGACAAGAGAGAGGCATTTTACTATAATTTGCAAATGAGTTTTAGAAGAAGATTCATGATAGAAGGAGGAAGAAAATGAAAAAATTAATAGCAGCTTTAGCATGTACAGCTATGTTTGCAGGTGTACTTGCAGGATGTGGTTCATCATCCACTACACAAGATGTAAAAGAAACAGTTGTACAAGAAGATGCAACAAAAGAGGTTGTATCAACAAATGGAAAAGTTTGGAAAATTGCAACAGATACAACATTTAAACCATTTGAATATACAAATGAATCAGGGGAATTTGTAGGTATTGATGTAGATATTTTAGCAGCAATTGCAGCAGACCAAGGATTTGAATATGAATTACAAATTTTAGGATGGGATGGAGCTTTAGCAGCAGTTCAAGTAGGACAAGCGGATGGACTTATTGCAGGAGCATCTATTAAACAAGAACGTATTGATTCGGGATGGATTTTCTCAGAAGGATATTACACAGCTACTCAAACATTTTTTGTTGGAGAAGATAGTGATATTTCAAGCTTTGAAGATTTAGCAGGAGCAAATGTAGCAGTAAAAAATGGTACAGCAGGAGCTGAGTGGGCAAATAGCTTAAAAGAACAGTATGGATTTGAAGTTACAGTGTATGAAGATTCTCCTACAATGTATTTAGCAGTAATCAATGGAAATAGTGTAGCTGGTGTTGAAGATACACCGATCATGGCTTCTTCTATTAAAGAAGGAGAATTAAAGCTTAAAATTCCAGAAGGAATGGAAGGTGAACCAGCACCTTATGGTTTTGCTATTATGAATGAAGAGAATGCGGAATTATTAGAAATGTTTAATGCAGGACTTGCAAATATAATTGAAAATGGTACTTATCAAGAAATATTAGATAAATATCTTTAGGAAATTTAAAAGGTGGGAGAATATGTCCCACCTTTTTCAGTATGAAAATTAAAAAATAGATAAGTAATTGCAAGACTTAGTGTATAAACTATATAAGAATGTAAAGTGTTTATTCTAGTGAGTTTCGCAATTACTTATTTAAACATAGAAAAAGGAGAAGAAAAATGATAACAATTATAGAAACATATTGGTCGATGCTTTTAGGAGCATTAGGAAAAACAATTTTACTAACATTATTATCTTTGTTTTTTGCAATGATAATAGGAATGATTTTTGGATTAATGAATGTTACAAAAAATAGAGTATTAAATCTTATTGGAACAGTATATGT
>JBOFWM010000104.1:0-30290 GCA_051653625.1 Lachnospiraceae bacterium | reverse complement strand
AAAAGAAGATTTCAAAAAAAGCAGTGTAGTTATTGATGATGGACGTATCAATAGAATTAAGGAGTTTCTTACGCCTAATGAACTTTATGATGATTTAATAAATAGCGTAAGAAAGTATCATCCATCTGATGATATTTCTTTAATTGAAAAAGCATATAAAATCTCATTTAATGCTCATAAATATCAAGTTAGAAAATCGGGTGAACCTTATATTATTCACCCACTTTGTGTTGCAATTATTTTGGCAAATCTAGAGATGGATAAGGAAACAATTGTAGCTGGATTATTACATGATGTAGTAGAAGATACCATCATGACGAAAGAAGATTTAGAAAAAGAATTTGGCTCGGATGTTTCGTTACTTGTAGAAGGTGTTACAAAGTTACAACAATTGCAATTAACTGGTGATCATACAGATAAGACAGCAGATCAATTAGAAATACAAGCAGAAAATTTACGAAAAATGTTTTTGGCTATGGCCAAAGATATTCGTGTTATTTTAATTAAGTTAGCAGACAGACTTCATAATATGCGTACTTTAAAACATATGCCAGAAGTAAAACAACAAAAAATTGCAAGAGAAACTCTAGACATTTATGCACCAATTGCACAAAGACTTGGAATTTCAAAAATTAAAGTTGAGCTAGATGATTTATCTTTAAAATATTTAGAACCAGAGGTTTATTATGAACTTGTGGATACTATTTCTATTAGAAAAAGTTCTAGAGAAGCCTATATTCAAAGTATTGTGGACGAAGTTGGAGAACATATTAAAAAGGCAGAGATAAATGCAAAATTAGATGGAAGAGTAAAGCATTTTTTCAGTATATATAAAAAGATGAAGAATCAAGGGAAAACAATTGATCAAATATATGATTTATTTGCGATTCGTATCATTGTAGATACTGTAAAAGATTGTTATGCGGCATTAGGTGTGATTCATGAAATGTATAAGCCGATTCCAGGTAGATTTAAAGATTACATTGCAATGCCAAAAGATAATATGTACCAATCACTTCATACTACTTTAATTGGTTCGAATGGGCAACCTTTCGAAATTCAAATAAGAACATACGAAATGCATAAAGCAGCAGAATATGGAATTGCAGCTCATTGGAAATATAAAGAAAACTCAGATGGTAAAAAAGTGGAAGAACAAGAAGTGGAAAAACTTGTTTGGCTTCGTCAAATTCTTGAGTGGCAAAAGGATATGTCTGATAACAAAGAATTTATGCATGTTTTAAAAAGTGATTTAGATTTATTTTCTGATAGTGTATATTGTTTTACACCATCAGGGGATGTAAAAAACCTTCCAGCAGGTAGTACACCAATTGATTTTGCTTATAGTATACATAGTGCAGTTGGGAATAAAATGATAGGTGCAAGAGTAAATGATAAGCTTGTTACTATTGATTATAAAATTAATAATGGTGATCGTGTAGAAATTATTACATCACAAAACTCTAAAGGACCAAGTAGAGACTGGTTATCTATTGTTAGAAGTACACAGGCAAAAAATAAGATTCAACAATGGTTTAAAACAGAATTTAAGGAAGATAATATTCATAAAGGAAAAGAAATGTTATCGGCTTATATTAAGACAAAAGGCATGTGTGCTACAGATCTAATGAAACCACAATATATGGACCGTATTATGAAAAAATATGGATTTAGAGATTGGGATTCGGTATTAGCAGCAATTGGACATGGTGGTTTAAAAGAGGGTCAAATTTTAAACAAAATGCAAGAATTTTATGATCATGATCATAGAAAAATACCAACAGATCAAGAAATTATGGATGCGGTAAATGATAGCAACTCGAATAGGCAAGTATTTGCTATGAAATCGAAAAATGGCATTGTTGTAAAAGGTGTTCATGATGTTGCAGTTCGTTTTTCAAAATGTTGTAGTCCTGTTCCAGGAGATGAAATTATAGGTTTCATTACAAGAGGTCGTGGTATTTCGATTCATAGAACAGATTGTGTTAATGTTATGAATTTATCTGATTTTGATCGTGCAAGGCTTATGGAGGCTGATTGGGAACAACCAGATGAAGGCACACTTACAGAAAAATATTATTCTGAAATTTGTATTTTTGCAAATAATAGAAGTGGACTATTAGCAGATGTTTCAAAAGCACTAACGGAAAAAAATATTGATATTTTATCTGTGAATACAAGAACAAGTAAACAGGGAATTGCAACAATGAACGTTAACTTTGAAATTGCTAGTAGAGAAGAATTAAATCAAATTATTACTAAGATACGTGCGATAGATAGTGTGCTAGATATTGAGCGTACTACAGGATAATAGAAGGGTGAAAGAGTTATTATGAAATTAGGAAAAATTGTATTAGGGATGTGTCAAACAAATTGTTATTTTTTATATGAAGATCAGTCTAATGATGTTATTTTCATTGATCCAGCAGATCAAGGTAAAGTTATCTATGATAAAATGGCAGAAAAAGGATTTCAAATTTCAGCAATTTTATTAACACACGGACATTTTGATCATATTTTAGGATGTAAGGAATTAAAAGAATTAACAAATGCTAAAATATATGCTTATGAAGGGGAAGAAGATTTATGTATGAATGTTACAAAAAATGTATCAGCAGATATTGGATGCCCTTGCACAATTAAACCAGATGTTTTGCTAAAAGATGGAGAAATACTTAATGTTGCAGGAAAGACTGTAAAAGTAATAGCAACACCAGGTCATACGGGTGGAAGTTGTTGTTATTACATGGAAGATGAAAAGATTTTAATTAGTGGAGATACTTTGTTTGAGGGAAGTGTTGGAAGAACAGACTTTCCAACAGGAAGTATGAGCACTTTGGTACGATCTATCAAAGAAAAGTTAATGATACTTCCAGAAGATGTTGTTGTATATCCAGGACATGGGGGCAGTACTACAATAGGTGATGAGAAAATAAACAATCCGTTTTTATAAAAGAGAGTCTCAAAAGAGATTCTTTTTTACGGTGAAGGAGTTATGTTGATCGCGATAATTTTAAATAAATTACAATTTGAATATGATATTTATTCTTTGATAAAGGCGTTTTACGAACATGAGGAACTAAAAATTTTTGAAGTTGGACAAGAGGATGGGAGTATATACGACCTTAAAATAAATTTGTGGTTCTTAGAAAACAAAATACAATTTTTTTTAAGAGAGTCAAAAAATGAGTATGAATATGAAAATGAGATTTCTTGTTCATGCCTCGAAAATAGAAAGGTGATAAAAAATAAATTAAAACAAGTAATTTATTGTTCCTTAAGTCATATTTTAGAAAAAACACTTCCATGGGGGACATTGACAGGAATTAGACCAACAAAAATTGTATATCAATTAATGGAAAAGGGATGGGAGAAAGAGCGAGTTCTTAACCATATAAAAGAATTGTATTTTATAAGTGATAAAAAAGCGCAAACAACCTATGATATTGCACAAAGAGAAAAGATGTTACTTAATACTATGCAATTGAAAGATGGCTATAGCCTTTACATTGGAATTCCATTTTGTCCAACAACATGTCTTTATTGTTCCTTTACGTCATATCCTATTGTAGCTTATAAAAAGAAAGTACAAGCATATCTAAATGCAATGAAAAAAGAATTATTGTATATAAAAGACGCTTTTTCTCATAAGACATTAGAAACCATTTATATTGGTGGTGGAACACCTTCTACTTTAGAAGCAAAAGAATTAGAAGAACTTTTAATATTTCTTGGGCAACATTTTGAATGTAGTACTGTAAAAGAATTTACAGTGGAAGCTGGAAGAGCAGATAGTATTACAAAAGAAAAATTGATGGTTTTAAAAAAGCATAAGGTAAATAGGATTTCTATTAATCCCCAAACAATGAAAGAAGAAACATTAAAAATAATTGGTAGAAATCATACGGTACAACAAGTAATAGATGCCTTTTATGTGGCAAAAGAAGTTGGATTTGATTGTATTAATATGGATTTGATTTTGGGATTGCCAGGAGAAACGATAGAAGATGTTACTCACACCATGGAGGAAATATGTAAATTAAATCCAGATAGTGTTACTGTTCATTCCTTGGCTATAAAACGTGGGTCAAAATTGAATGACTGGATTGTCAAAAATGGAGTTATTGATATTCACAATTCAGAAGAGATAATGGATACAGTAATTCGTGGTGTAGAATCTATGAATATGAATCCTTATTACTTATACCGACAAAAAAATATGGCCGGGAATTTAGAAAATGTTGGATATGCAAAAAAAGAGAAATACGGAATTTACAATGTTTTGATTATAGAAGAAAAACAATCCATTGTTGCTGTAGGTGCGGGCAGTATTACAAAAGTGGTCTGTGATGATGGAAGAATTGAGCGTTGTGATGCAGTAAAAGATATTGATTTATACATAGAGCGGATTGATGAGATGATTGAACGAAAAAGAAATTTGTTCTCAAAATATGCAAAAGAAATAAATCTTGAGAAATAGAAGAAAACAGTGTAAAATCATCTATGTTGACAGTTAAGATGTAGTTAACATAGAGTATGAAGGGAGTAAGAAATGGCATTAAAGAAAAAACCAGTAACTGGTATGAAAGATATATTACCAAATGAAATGGAAATTCGTGATTATGTGATTTCTATAATTAAAGAAACATATAGAGAGTTTGGATTTACATCTATTGAGACACCTTGTGTTGAGGAAATTGAAAATCTTAGCAATAAACAAGGTGGAGAAAATGAAAAATTAATTTTTAAAATTTTAAAAAGAGGAGAGAAACTTAATCTTGATTCGATAAAAGAAGAAAGAGATTTAGTGGATGGAGGACTTCGTTATGATTTGACGGTTCCTTTAGTAAGATTTTATTCTAATAATGCTGCTAATTTACAAACTCCTTTCAAAGCATTGCAAATTGGACCAGTTTGGAGAGCGGATAGACCACAAAGAGGAAGATATAGACAATTTTATCAATGTGATATTGATATCTTAGGGGATGCATCTAATTTAGCTGAAATAGAACTTATTCTTGCCACAACTACAACGCTTGGAAAATTAGGGTTTGAAGGGTTTGAAATTCGTATTAGCGAACGTAGAATATTAAAAGCAATGGCTGCTTATAGTGGTTTTAAAGAAGAAGAGTATGATAGTGTTTTTATTATTTTAGATAAATTAGATAAAATAGGGATTGATGGGGTAAAAGCAGAGCTTGAAAAAGCTGGTTTTAGTGATACTATTATTGCATCGTATCTTGGGTTATTTAAAGGAATGGAAGAGGCAGAAAATGGAATTGTTTATTTAGCAAATACCTTGCATGAATTTTTACCAGAAGAAGTAACTACATCCTTACAGGAGATTATTACTACAGTAGAGGAAACGAAATTAGCGAAGTTTTCTATGATATTTGATCCGACTTTGGTTCGAGGAATGTCTTATTACACCGGTACGATTTTTGAAATTGCAATTCCTGAATTTGGAGGAAGTTGTGGCGGCGGTGGTCGTTATGATAAAATGGTGGGTAAATTTACTGGTAACGATATACCAGCGTGCGGATTTTCTATTGGATTTGAAAGAATTGTATTATTGCTTTTAGAAAATGGATACCAAATTCCTGCGGCAAAGAAGAAAAAAGTATTTTTAATTGAAAAAGGTATTTCAAGAGAAGTATTAGCTAGTATTATGAAACAAGCCAATGAAGAAAGAGCAAATGGAACACAAATTTTAGTTGTAAGAATGAATAAAAATAAAAAGTTTCAAAGAGAACAATTAGAAAAAGAAGGATATTGTGAATTTAAAGAGTTTTATCAAAATCCATTAAAATAAAGAGTGAATTAGAGGAGAAAATCATGGCAGAGTCAATGTTGGGATTAAAAAGAACGCATAGATGTACCGAACTTTCTAGAGCAAATATTGGAGAAGAAGTAACGGTAATGGGATGGGTTCAAAAACAACGAAATAAAGGTGGTATTATTTTTGTTGATTTAAGAGATCGTTCTGGAATTTTACAAGTTATTTTTGAAGAAAGTGATGTTTTAAAAGAAGGATTTGAAAAAGCAGAAAAGCTAAGAAGTGAATTTGTAATTGCTGTTGTTGGGAAAGTTACAAGTAGAGCGGGTGGAAATAATGACAATATGTTAACAGGAGATATTGAAGTAAGAGCTACTTCAATTCGCATTTTATCAGAAGCTTTAACACCACCATTTCCAATTGAATCAGAATCGAAAACAAAAGAAGAATTGCGTTTAACATATCGATATTTAGATTTAAGAAGACCAGATTTACAACAAAAAATGATCCTTAGAAGTAATATTACTGCTAGTATTCGTACTTTTTTGACAAAAGAGGGATTTTTAGAAATTGAAACACCAATTCTTAATAAATCAACACCGGAAGGTGCAAGAGATTATTTAGTACCAAGTAGAGTGCATCCGGGGAATTTTTATGCATTACCACAATCTCCACAAATTTTCAAACAATTATTAATGTGTTCAGGATATGATCGTTATTTTCAGGTGGCAAAATGTTTTCGTGACGAGGATTTAAGAGCAGATCGTCAACCAGAATTTACACAAGTAGATATGGAGTTATCATTTGTTAATGCTGAAGATGTAATAGAGGTGAATGAACGTTTAATCCAATCAGTATGTAAAGATGCAATTGGAATAGATGTAACATTACCAATTCCACGTATTACATGGATTGATGCAATGAATCGTTATGGAAGTGACAAGCCAGATACTAGATTTGGAATGGAATTGACAGATGTATCCGATATAGTAGCAGATTGTGAATTTGTTGTATTTGCCAATGCATTAAAGGAAGGCGGAAGTGTAAAAGGAATCAATGCTTCAAAGCAAGCTCAAATGCCAAGAAAGAAAATTGATGCTCTTGTAGAATTTGCAAAAGGATACGGAGCAAAAGGTTTGGCTTATTTAGCAATTTTAGAAGATGGTAGCTATAAATCATCTTTTGCAAAATTTATGAAACAAGATGAATTAGAATCATTAGTAACTAAAATGGGTGCAAAACCTGGTGATTTATTATTTTTTGCAGCAGATAAAACAAAGATTGTATGGAATGTATTAGGCGCTCTTAGATTAGAACTTGCAAAAGCTTTAGAATTGATTGATGAAAATAAATTTGAGTTCGTTTGGGTAACAGAATTTCCATTATTAGAATGGGATGAAGAAGAAAATCGTTTTAGTGCAGTGCATCATCCATTTACAATGCCTATGGAAGAAGATTTGAAATATTTAGATACAGATCCAGGAAAAGTAAGAGCAGAAGCTTATGATATTGTATTAAATGGTACAGAACTTGGTGGTGGAAGTGTTCGTATTTATCAAAGTGATATTCAGGAAAAAATGTTTGAAATACTTGGATTTACAAAAGAGGCTGCATACGAACAATTTGGATTTTTAATCAATGCGTTTAAATATGGGGTACCACCACATGCTGGATTAGCTTATGGATTAGATCGACTTGTTATGTTATTAGTAAAAGCAGATAGTATTCGTGAAGTTATTGCATTTCCAAAAATCAAGGATGCCTCTTGTATTATGACAGATGCACCTAATGTGGTAGACGATAAACAATTAGAAGAGTTAGCAATTACAATAATTCGTGCAAATGAAACAGAATAAGTTTGTTGATTTCACAAAAAAAACATAAAAATTGTTAAAAATGACGAAAAATAAAATAAAATATTGACAATATTTTAGTGAAACAGTATGATTGTTTTGAGAGAAGGATTTAATAAAATTTAATAATTCATTTTTAGAATTATTACTGCTAATCAAGCAAAACCAAATTTTATAAATTGAGTGTTTCTATAATAATATAGATTCTTTAGTTTATAAAATTTGGTTTGTTTCGTTTAGAAGGAAAAATTTTGGTAAATCATAATAAAGAAAGGTGAGGTGGTATTTATGAAGTATTTACAAAGATTAGGGAAGTCTCTTATGCTTCCAGTAGCATGTCTGCCAGTAGCATCTATTTTAATGGGAATTGGATATTGGATTGATCCAACTGGTTGGGGAGCAAACAATGTAATTGCAGCTTTTTTATTAAAAGCAGGAGGGGCGCTAATTGATAATATGGCAATCTTGTTTGCCATTGGTGTTGCAGTTGGAATGTCAGATGACAATGATGGAACATCAGCATTAGCGGGTATTGTATCTTGGCTTACAATTACAACATTATTAGCACCAAGTGCAGTAGCATTTTTTAAGAACATTCCAGTGGAGGATGTTGCAGCAGCATATACTAAAATTGCAACACAGTTTACAGGTATTATATCTGGTTTAATAGGAGCAACTTGTTATAACAAGTTTAAAGGTACGAAATTACCAGATGCATTATCCTTCTTTAGTGGAAAACGTTGTGTAGCAATTGTTACAGCAGGAGCATCTATTGCGGTATCTATAATTTTATTTTTTGTATGGCCAATTATTTATGGAGGATTAGTTTCATTTGGAACTGCAATTATATCTACAGGTGCTATTGGAGCAGGTATCTATGCAACGCTTAACCGTATTTTGATTCCATTTGGTCTACATCATGCATTAAATTCAGTATTCTGGTTTGATGTGGCAGATATTAATGATTTGGTAAATTTCTGGAATGGAAATGGAGTATTAGGGCAAACTGGTATGTATATGACAGGATTTTTCCCTGTTATGATGTTTGGATTGCCAGCAGGTGCTCTTGCAATGTATCATACTTCGAAAGATAAGAATAAAAAAGTAGTAGCAGGATTACTTCTTGCAGCAGGCTTATCTTCGTTCTTTACAGGAGTAACAGAGCCTCTTGAATTTGCATTTATGTTTTTAGCTCCAGGTTTATATGTTGTACATGCGATTTTAACTGGTATTTCAGCGGCAGTTTGTACTTTGTTACCGGTACGTGCTGGTTTTAATTTTTCAGCAGGATTTGTAGATTGGTTCTTAAGTTTTAAAGCACCAATGGCAGTTAATCCGTTGTTGCTATTACCAATCGGTGTTGTATTTGGAGGAATCTACTATACTGTTTTCCGCTTTGTTATTACAACGTTCCGTTTAAAAACACCTGGACGTGAAGATGAGGAAAATGAAAAGCAAGTTGTTTTATCAAATGATAACTTTACGCAAGTTGCTGCTACTGTATTAGAAGGTTTGGGTGGAAAAGACAATATTTCAGGATGCGATAATTGTATTACGAGACTTCGAATGGAAGTAAAAGATTATACATTAGTAGATGAAGCAAAGATTAAATCAGCAGGAATTGCTGGTATTATTAGACCAAGTAAAAATTCTGTTCAAGTTATTGTTGGAACGAAAGTACAATTTGTAGCAGATGAATTAAAGAAAATGTTATAAGAACTAAGAAAGAAAAATACATGCCAAAATAAAAAATTTTATTTTGGCATGTATTTTTTGTTTCTACAAAATTAAACAATAAAAATGAACAAGTATATACAAATTATAACATTCCAAATCATACTATAAAAATAAGTGATTTGTTATAATAAAGAAAAATACAAAAAGGTAAATAATAATTAGAGAATTCAAGAGAGGTGATAAAATGCAATATGGACATTTTGATAATGAAAAAAGAGAGTATGTAATTGATCGAGTGGATTTACCAACATCATGGACAAATTATTTAGGAGTAAAAAATATGGCTGCAGTAGTCAATCATACAGCAGGCGGATATTTGTTTTTTAAATCACCAGAATATCATAGAATTACTAGATTCCGTGGAAATGCAGTTCCAATGGATCGACCTGGACATTATGTATACATAAGAGATAATGATACAAATGATTATTGGAGCACAAGTTGGCAACCAGTTGGAAAAGACCTAGACAAGGCAAAATATACTTGTAGACATGGTATGTCATATACGGTATATGAATCGGAATATGAACATATTTTAGCATCACAAACATTGATGATTCCGAAAGACGATGATGTAGAGTTATGGGATGTAAAAATTAAAAATACAGATTTAAAAACAAGAAATTTAAGTATTTTTTCGTATTTGGAATTTTCTTATCATCATATTATGATTGATAATCAAAATTATCAAATGAGCCTTTATTGTGCTGGATCGTCTTATGAAGATGGTATTATTGAAGAAGATTTATTTTATGAAGAGTTTGGATTTCAATATTTTACTGCTAATTTTGAACCTGATGGATTTGAATGTATGCGTGATAAATTTATTGGTGGATATCGAACGGAAACAAATCCTATTGCAGTTGAAACAGGAGAGTTAAGTGGTAGTTTTGAAAAAGGTGGCAATCATTGTGGTGCATTAAAGAAAAACATTACATTAGAACCAGGTGAAGAAATTCGTGTAATATTTATGCTTGGAGAAGGAAACCGTAGTGTTGGTCGCGCAATACGAAAAAAATATAGTGATTTTTCAAATGTAGATAAAGCATATGTTGATTTAAAAGAATATTGGGAAGAAAAATGTTCAAAGTTACAAATTCAGACTCCGAATGAAGGAATGAATACTTTGATCAATACTTGGACATTGTATCAAGCAGAAATAAATGTAATGTTTTCACGTTTTGCATCTTTTATTGAGGTTGGTGGACGAGTAGGATTAGGATATCGTGATACGGCACAAGATGCTATGACAGTTCCGCATTCTAATCCAAAAAAATGTAAAGAAAGAATTGTTCAATTGCTGAAAGGACTTGTTTCAGAAGGGTATGGACTTCATTTATTTGAGCCAGAGTGGTTTGAACCACAATCAGATGTAAAACCTTTTAATTCACCAACAGTTGTTCCAACACCAAGTGATGAAGATAAAATTCATGGATTAAAAGATGCATGTTCGGATGATGCTTTATGGTTAGTTGCTTCCATTGTGGAATACATAAAAGAAACGGGAGAAATTTCTTTTGCAGATATGCCTGTTACATATGCAGATAAAGGAGAAGATACTGTTTATGAGCATTGCAAAGCAATCTTAGATTTTTCGACACGTCAAGTTGGAGTAACAGGCGTATGTAAAGGACTTCGTGCAGATTGGAATGATTGTTTGAATTTAGGTGGTGGAGAAAGTGCGCTTGTTTCATTTTTACATTATTGGGCATTAGAGTATTTTATTTCTCTTGCAAATTATTTAGATCGACGAGACGATGTAGAAAAATATATGGAAATTGCAAAGAAGGTAAAAGAAGTATGTGATACACAACTTTGGGACGAAGAGTGGTTTATTCGCGGAATTACCAAAAATGGGATTAAAATAGGTACAATGCAAGATAAGGAAGGAAAAATACATTTAGAATCAAATGCATGGGCTGTATTATCTGGTGCGGCAGATGGAGAAAAAGCAAAGAAAGCATTAGATAGTATTGATAAATATTTATATACACCATATGGCATTCAATTAAATACACCAAGTTATACCGTTCCAAATGATGATATTGGATTTGTTACAAGAGTGTTTCCAGGACTTAAAGAAAATGGAGCAATTTTTTCACATCCAAATCCATGGGCATGGGCGGCAGAATGTAAAATGGGAAATGGAGATCGAGCTATGAAATATTACGATGCATTATCTCCATATAATCAAAATGATATGATTGAAATTAGAGAGTCTGAACCATATTCATATTGTCAATTTATTGCAGGACGTGATCATACAGCGCATGGACGAGCAAGACATCCATTTATGACAGGAACAGGAGGATGGGCATATTTTTCAGCAACTAGATATATGCTTGGTATTCAACCAGAATTTGAGGAGTTAGTAATCGATCCATGTGTACCAGCGGATTGGAAAGAGTTTCAAGTGCAAAGAGAGTGGCGCGGTGCACTGTACGAAATTCACGTAGTAAATCCAGATGAGGTGATGAAAGGTGTTTTGAAACTTACCTTAAATGGTGCAATGGTAAATAGTATAACACCACAACCAGTTGGAAGTAGAAATATGATTGAAGTTGTAATGGGGAAATAAACCGATAAATATGTTACAGGAAAGGATAAAAAAAGATGATTAAATTTGGCACAGGAGGATGGAGAGCTGTTATTGGAGACGAATTTACAAAAGAAAATATACAATTACTTGCAAAAGCACTTTGTAATAAAATGATAGATGAGGGTGTGACGGAAAAAGGAATTGTATTAGGATATGATAGACGCTTTTTATCAAAAGAGGCAATGCAATGGGCAGCACCAGTGTTTGCTGCAGAAGGTATAAAAGCATATTTGATTAATAAATCGTCGCCAACACCGCTTATAATGTATTATGTTATGAAACATGAATTTCCATATGGTATGATGATTACAGCAAGTCATAATCCTGCTATTTATAATGGGATAAAAGTATTTACTGCTGGTGGTAGAGATGCAGATGAAGTACAGACAAAAGAAATAGAGCAATATAGCAATGATGTTGATCCTAAAAATATAAAGGTATTAGAATATAATGATGCAAAAGAAAAAGGGCTTATTGAAGAAATCTATCCATTGAATGAGTACCTAGATAATATTATTGAGGCAGTTGATATGGGAGCAATTCGAAATGCAGGACTTAAGATTGCGCTAGACCCAATGTTTGGAGTAAGTGAAACAAGTTTGAAAACAATATTATTGACTGCTCGATGTGAGGTTGAAACAATTAATGAGCGTCATGATACGTTGTTTGGTGGTAAATTACCATCGCCTTCGGCAAAAACACTTCGAAAATTACAAAATTATGTGATAGAAAAAAAATGTGATATTGGAATCGCTACAGATGGTGATGCAGATCGTATAGGGATTATTGACGACACAGGTAGATTTTTGCATCCAAATGATATTTTAGTATTGTTATATTATTATCTTGTAAAATTTAAAGGATGGAAAGGAGCTGTTGTTCGTAACATATGTACCACACACGTATTAGATCGTGTGGCAGAAAGTTTTGGTGAAAAATGTTATGAGGTGCCAGTAGGATTTAAATTTATTTCAGGAAAAATGAATGAAATGGATGCAGTAATCGGCGGAGAATCATCAGGTGGTTTAACGGTTAGAGGTCATATAAAAGGAAAAGATGGAATATATGCTGCAGTATTGTTAGTAGAAATGGTTGCTGTTACAGGAAAAAAATTATCGGAAATTGTTGCAGATATCGAAGCTGAATGCGGAAAAATTTATATGGAAGAAAAAGATTATACTTTTAATCAAGAAAAAAAAGAACAATTATTAAAAATGTTAATGAAAGAAAAACAAGTTCCTGATTTGCCGTTTCCAATAAAAAAAATAAGTTATTTAGATGGAAGTAAAGTGTATTTTGAAAATGGTGGATGGATTATTGTAAGATTTTCTGGAACGGAACCATTGCTTCGTATTTTTTGTGAAATGCCAGAAGAGGAAGAGGCAAAAAAAGTTGTAAAAATATATGAAAACTTCCTAAAAATTTAAAAAAAGTAGTGAAAATATACAAAAATATGATATGATATGAAAAAGAAATATAAATTATGTAAAAAGGGGTGGCTCATGCTAAAAAAAACATTATCTTTGCGAAATCTATTATTAGCTGTTTTTTGTGCATGTTGGCTTATCCCTATTTCTTTGTTCACATTTTTTATTTTCTATTCTTATCAAAAGGCTTATATCAATAAAATTGAAAAGGTTATTTCTAATATGGTAAATGTTTCTGCGACGATGGTGTCTGGGAAAATTGATGATATGATTCATTTATTGCAACAGCCTACGTATGAAGGTACATGGGAAACTTTAAATGATTCATATGAAAAAGAAGAAATTACATATTTGAAATATATGACACAATTGAGAGCAAATCTTAAAAATAAATATAATAATGAAGAACGAATTAGCGCATATTCATTTTATTTATTAGAAGATGATATACCAAGCATTTATTATAGTAGACAAGGATACAGTTATTCTTATTACCTATCGGATATAAATGATAAGATAGAGGAGATTAGAAAGAAAGAGAGCAACTATACAGAAATTTTTGTACACGACAATACACTTTATTTGGCAAGAAATCTTTATACGGTAAATAACTATAGAAAATATGGAACATTTGTAATTGCACTTAATACAAATGTATTATTTAAGGATATTCCAATTGAGGATGTAGAAAATGTTAAATTATATATTAATGAGGAAGAAGAATTAAAAAACAATGATTATTATGGAATTTATTATAAAGAGAATGTAGAAAATGATGAGATAGTAGAAGAAAGGATAGTAAATACCTATACCATTACACAGAAAAAAGATAAATATGATTTTAAGCTTTCTTATATTGTAGAGCATGATATATTATATTCTTCTTTGCAACAACTAAATAGTATTACATGGTGGATTTTACTTGCAATGATTCCAATAATCGTATTGGCTTATATTTTCTTGAATACACATATTAAAGAACCGCTTAAGAAATTATTGAAGATTTCAGAAGATATTAAAGATGGAAAATTTGGTGTTGTTGATGAGTATGAAAATATGCCAAATAGAGAATTTCAAAAGTTGTTTGATTCATTTAATGCAATGTCTATACAGCTACAATATTTATTCGATTCAGTTTATGCTGAACAACTTGCAAGAAAAGATGCTCAAATTTCGGCACTTCAAGCACAAATTAATCCACATTTTTTGAACAATACACTTGAAATGATGAATTGGCAGGCGAGAATCGATCAAAACATTGAAATGAGTAAAATGATAGAAGCGCTTGGAACAGTATTGGATTCTAGCATGAATCGAAAAAACGACAGGGAAGTAGCTTTAGTAGATGAAATAAAATGTGCAGATTCTTTTTTGTATATTATGTCCATGCGATTTGGACAACGTCTTAAAATTATTAAAAATATACAATCGGTATTGTTACAAGAAAAAGTGCCACACCTAATTATACAGCCTTTGCTTGAAAATGCAATTGAACATGGAATTGATAAAGTCAAATCAGGAATTATTCATTTAAATATTTATCGAGAAGATGATGAAATGATTATTGATATTATTAATTCTGGAATTCCGATGACGGTAAGTGAGAAGGAAAGAATTGATCAAATTTTAACAGCATCTCTTGATGTTAGAGTAAAAGAATCATCGAACCATATTTCTATTGGAATCTATAATGTGAATCGAAGGATACAATTGATTTATGGAAATTCGTATGGTTTAACATTAACTTCTCTTCAAGATGGAAGAACAAGGGCAAGAATTCGTATTCCTTATAATGGATAAGAAAGGATGGTAGAAAATGAAACAGATAAGGAAAATTTTGACAATTATTCTTGTAATAATTCTTGTATTTTGTTTTTTTATCATCCTTTTTGCAAGTTTTAAAAGTGAAAAAAATATAGCAAGTGAGCAAAAGGTCATATTAAAAACAGTTTCTATGTTTGGTGGGACGGATGGTGCAACTAAAGTATACAATGAAATAAATAATGCATTTATGGAAAAAAATTCGACTGTTTTAATAGAAGATAATTCACAAAATTCAAGTGAAGAATGGAAAAATTTAGTGGCAGCTGATTTTTCTGTGGGTAATGAGCCTGATGTATTACAATTTTTTACGGATGCAACTGCAAATCAAATTGTTCGTACAGACAAATTTGTTACAGTAAAAGAAATTGTAGAAGTATATCCAGAGTATGCAAAAGATATTTATGATTGGGCATTGTTAGAATCACAAAATACAGATGGAGTAAGTCGTGCAATTCCTACAGTTGGGTATTGGGAAGGGTTGTATTGTAATAAGGATTTGTTTGATAAATATAATATTGTATTGCCATATGATTGGGATTCTTTATTGTATGCAATTGACGTATTTAAATCGTATGATGTGATTCCTATTGCATGTTCCTTATACGATGTTCCACATTATTGGCTTGAGAATTTTATGTTATATACACAAGGTTACGATGAATATACGACAATACCAATGACAGTAGAAGAAACATGGATAGAAGCGCTAGATTATTTTAGTATCCTTCGAAACAAAAATGCATTTCCGGATAATACAGATACTGTAGGAAATGATTACATACGACAATTATTTGTTGATAAACAAGCAGCAATGATATTAGAAGGTTCTTGGTTTTTTTCCGAAATACAAGACCAAGAGAATACGGTCGTTATACCATTTCCAGGTGTAGCAAAAGAAGATGGGTATAATCATTCTATGATGGTAGGTGGAATTTCATCTGGTTTTTATATTACAAGAAAAGCATGGAATGATGAAGAAAAAAGAGAGATTGCTGTAAAATTTGTAATGGAACATACAAAACAAGAATCGATACAAAAATATTGGGAAAATGGCGGTGGTGTTGCAAAACCAGCATCGGAAGTTTTTCTAAGAGATGATATGACGAATTTAGAGCTTTCCGCTATAGAATATATTGAAAAAATGGAATATATTTGTTCACCAACTGATTCTAGAATGGATCCAGAAGCTTATAAAATATTGCTTGATGGAATTGTTGCAATTTCACATGGTGGAGATAGTAGAGAATTACTAGAACAAGTATTAGCTATACATAATGAAAGGAAGTAACTATGTTTAAAGTTATGATTATAGATGATGAACCAATCATTGTACAAGGCTTATCAAGAGGGATTGCATGGGATAAATATGAGTGCGAAGTTGTTGCAATTGCAAATGATGGAGAAGAAGGGTTAGAATTAATAAAAACATATAATCCGGATATTTTATTTATGGATATTCGCATGCCACGTATGGATGGTCTTACAATGCTTGCAGCTATTAAGTCAGAATTTGAACATATTGAAGTTTCAATTTTAACTGGATTTCGAGATTTTGATTATGCGCAACGAGCGCTCACACTCGGAGTTACAAGGTTTTTATTAAAGCCATCTAACATGGAAGAATTATTAGAGGCGATAGAATCGATGGTGTCTAATTTAAGAAAAAAAATGGAACAAAAGATTATATTAGAGAACATGGTGCAAACAAAAGAAAAAAATAATTCTGAACAAGTGGCAAGTAGCTTTATAGTAAAAAATGCATTATCATACATAGAAGAGAATTATAAAGAAAAATTATTATTAACAGATGTAGCTGAGAAAACATATGTTAGTCAATGGCATCTTAGCAAGCTTTTAAATAAACATACAGGTCAAACCTTTTCTGAAATATTAAACAGTGTGCGAATAGAAAAAGCAAAGGAATTACTTAAAGATCCATCGCTTAGAATTGGAGATGTTGCAGAACAAGTTGGATTTCTTGATATTGCACATTTCTCGCGTGTATTTAAAAAACAAATAGGTGTTTCAGCGAATGAATTTAGAAATACAAATATTAGACCAAAGTAAGCAAATTTTTTCTTACTTTGGTCTAATTATTTATTGTATTAAGTTAAATGGTTCGATAAAAATGTGGTAAGTGTCATACTTGAATCTTGGCTATATTCCCAATACATTAATCCGTACATATTGTATTGTTTCACATAATTTACTTTTTCAAGTAAGGCATTTTTATCTTCGTAACTGATAAAGGAATCTTTGTTATAAAGAAAGGTAGATTTTGCACTTTCATCCCAAAACTTTTCAAATCCCTCTTCTCCATTTGCAAGTGTTTCTTCAATTTGAGCATATCCTCTAAATAAGTCACCAGCATATTCAGCAATTTGTGAAAGTCCATTGTTGATTGAAGGAACTCCACGCCATTCTCTGCCATAGAAAGCAGCACCCATTACAATTTTTTCAATTGGAACACCTGCTTTTACAAATAATTCTATTGTGGTATGTGCGCTAGCAGCTTCTGGTTCTGATTTACTAGGATAAAGATTTGCTAAATGTCCCGTTATTTTTGAAAAGCCTCCATGAAAATCATAAGTCATAAGTTGTACATAATCTAAATCATCTACAATATCAGACATTGTCACACCTTCTAGGTAAGAAGGGAGGCCACCAGCGGCAATGGAAAGTGTTTTGTAAGAATTGAATCTATCTAATTCAAGGCGTAGTTCTCTTATTAAAAAAGTAAAGTTTTCTTTATCATCAGGAGAAGATTCAATGCCACCATCTGATACGCAAGGATATTCCCAATCTAAATCTATTCCATCAAGTTTTTCTTTTTCAATCCAATAAAGTGCAGAATCAATCAATTGTGCTCTTGTTTCTTTTGTTCTAGCAGCTTGAGAAAATCCGTCTGCTGCCCATCCGCCTACGGATAGAATAATAGAAATAGAAGGATTTATATTTCTTATTCTTTTTATTTGTGTAGAAGCATCTAACGTATCCCAAATAATTTTGTGTTTTGAAAGTAGTCCAAAGGCAATATGGATACTATCTAAAGATAGTATATCTTGATTAGTAATAAGTCCTAAATGTTTTGTTTCGCAATACGATATTAATTTGTGTTTTCTCATGAAAAACCTCGCTTTCAATGTTTTGTATAGGAAAATACTAACATTTTGATGGGGAATTGCAAGGGATTTATTGTAAAAAATGTATATGCACAAGGATATACAAAAAAAGGCAAACATATGGCAAGACGTATTATGATTTTATGACTATAATAAGTATATGAAATGTAGATACGTTAAAGAAGGAGGGGATATAAAATGATAAATGTAACAAATAAATCAGAAATCCCAAAAGGTACTATTTGGAGCAAATATAAAAAGCAAATAATATTACTTACAATGATTGCTCCTGGAGCAATTTGGTTAATATTTTTAAGATACTTACCAATGTTTGGAATTGTTATTGCATTCAAAGATTACAAAATATATACAAAAGATCCATCGCTTTGGAA
Organism: Lachnospiraceae bacterium; assembly: GCA_051653625.1. Lineage (GTDB taxonomy): Bacteria > Bacillota > Clostridia > Lachnospirales > Lachnospiraceae > SFDP01. The sequence goes on along the minus strand of JBOFWM010000104.1, from coordinate 11,560 downwards.
TAATGTAATGAATAGTAAGTGGGTTGGTCTTAAAAATTTCAAGTTTATTTTTTCATCGACAGACTCTTGGAATATGATAAAAAATACTTTAGGTTATAACGCGCTATGGATTGTGATGGGACTAGTGATATCAATTGCATTTGCGATTATGTTAAATGAAATTAACAACAAATTTGTAGCAAAATCTTATCAAACATTGATGTTTTTTCCATATTTTCTAAGTTGGGTAGTAGCAAGTTATTTTGTCTTAGCATTTTTAGATCCAACAAGAGGTTTGATTACTAATTTACAATCTAGTTTAGGCCTAGAAGTTACGAATTGGTATAACGACCCGAAACCATGGCCGATTATTTTGACCATTTCAAGTATGTGGAAAAATGTAGGATATTCAACGATTCTTTATTTGGCAGCAATTACAGGTATTGATGCAACACAGTATGAAGCAGCAAATATTGATGGTGCAAATAAATGGCAACAAATATGGTATGTAACTATTCCACATTTAAAACCAATGATTATAATTTTATTCATTATGAATGTAGGAAAAATATTTAATGCAGACTTTGGATTATTCTGGAGTATCCCAATGAATTCAGGACCACTGATTCCAGTTACACAAGTAATTGATACATATGTATATCGCGTATTAATGGTAACAAATAACATTGGAATGTCAACAGCGGCAGGATTATTACAAAATCTAATAGGATTTATTTGTATTATGACAGCAAATGGCATTGTAAGAAAAGTAGACGAAGAAAGTAGTTTATTCTAAGGAGGTTGAACATGGAAGAACATAAAACAATGGTTACCTCTACGAAGAGTAACCGCTCTAAAAAGAAAAAAGCATATCGAATGAATAAAGTAAGTAAACCAGCAGAAGTGATAATAAATGTCATACTAATTCTCTTTTGTCTTGCATGTATCATACCGTTTCTCTTTGTTGTAATTATATCTTTTACATCAGAAGAGAGTATTAGACAAATAGGGTTTTCCTTTGTTCCAACAAGTTTATCATTTGAAGCGTACCAATATGTATGGGAGTTAGGAGATCAATTATGGAGATCTTATTTTAACAGTTTCTTTGTTACCATTATTGGAACAATATTAAGTGTATTAATGATAATGTTATATTCGTATGCATTATTTAGAAAAGATTTTAAATTTAGAAAATTTTTTACATTTTTTTGTTTCTTTACTATGTTATTTGGTGGTGGCTTAGCACCAACGTATATGGTTTGTAAAAATATACTTGGATTATCAGATAATTATGCAGCATTAATTGTACCGATGTTATTAAATCCTTTTAATGTAATTATTATGAGAACTTTTTTCCAAAGTTCTATACCAGAATCTTTAATTGAAGCAGCAGCAATTGATGGAAGTGGAGAGTATTATACGCTTTTTAAAATTATCGTTCCAATTGCGAAACCAGGAATTGCAACCGTTGCTTTACTAAATGCATTAGCGTATTGGAATGAATGGTTTATTGCAATGTTATATGTAAATGATGCAAAGTATATTCCATTACAATATCTTCTAATGAAAATGCAAAATCAGGTGGATTTCTTAGTGAAAAATAGTGCTATGATTGGAGCAGAAGCTGCAAATATTATGGGTGATTTACCAAAAGATAGTTTAAGAATGGCACTTGTTGTATTAATTGTTATCCCAATTGCATGTGCATATCCATTTTTTCAAAGGTATATTATCTCTGGACTTACAATTGGATCTGTTAAAGGGTAATTGCGATTTAGTCGCTTACTATAGATATGGCATAAGCCAACTAAAATTTTCTTAAGGAGGAATAATCATGAAAAAAAACAAAGTATTGGCAATGGTACTTTCCCTAGTAGTATTAACGGGAAGCTTAGCAGCATGTGGGGGAACATCTAGTAAAACATCTGATGACACAATGAAAGAAACAACCAGTGAAGCAACTGGTGATGCAAGTCAACCGGTAACCATTAAAATGATGTTTCATGGAAGTAATGTAACAGATGATACAGAGGTACTTGCTGCAATCAATGAGTATGTTGGAGAAAAAATTAATGTTACGCTTGAACCTATCTGGGGAACTTGGGGGGATTTTGATGACAAAGCAGTCCTTGCAATCAATGGTGGAGATGATATTGATATTTATTTCACCTGCTCATGGAGTAAAAATGAATATAATGCATTTGCAAAACAAGGTGCTTATGTAAGACTTGATGATCCAGAAAATAACTTAATTGAAAAATATGCAAGTGATCTTTATGCAACACTTCCAAAAGTTTTAACAAATGGCGCTATGATTAATGGTGCGGATGGATATGGCGCATATGCAGTACCTGGATACAAAGATATTGCAACTCAAAATTGTTGGGATGTAAATGTTGCGTTACTTGAAAAATATGGATATACAGTTGAAGATATTAAAAATACAGATTTCTATGGATTGGGTGAAATCTTAAAAACTGTAAAAGCAGGAGAAGGAAATGACTTTTATCCATTATTAATTGAAGGAGCAGTTCTTGAAAGAATGGTAACAGGCTCTGTAATTGTAACAGGAGATTCTGGATCAGCAAACTTACTTTCTTACTATTTGAATCAAGATGATGTTTCTGCAGAAGGACCTTATGGACAAGAAATCTTAAATAAATTTGCAACGCCAGAATATCAAAAATTTGTAACACAAGTAAGAGAATACTATAATGCAGGATATATTGATCCAGCAATGGGAAATGCAAATCAAGCAAATGATATTCGTACAGCAAAACAATTAACTGGAGAATATTTAATTGGAACACAATCGTATGCATTAGGATATGAACTACAAGCAAGTGAAGAACGTGGTTTTGAAGTAGCTATGATTCCAGTAACAGAACCTTATGTTGATACAACTTCTTCACAAGGTGCTATGATGGCAATTTCAACAGCAAGTAAAAATCCAGAGAAAGCAATGATGTTTTTAAACTTATTAAATACTGATCCATATTTAATGACATTATTGAACTATGGAGTAGAAGGAGTACATTACAATTTAGTAGATGGATTAGTTGTATTTACAGATAAAAGAGCGGATTATTCACCATGGACAAATGGTGTTGGAAATGTTACAATTTTACCACCTACAGAAGCTCAAGGTGCCGGATGGTGGGATGAATTTAAAGCATATTATGGTGCGGCAAAGGAAACACCAATTTTAGGATGGGCATTCGATAATACAGACGTTCAAAATGAAATGGGTGCATTAGCAAACGTTGCAGCAACTTATTCATTAGCATTAAGTGCAGGAACTGTGGATCCAGAAGTAGAATTACCAAAATTCTTAGAAGCGTTAGAAGCAAATGGAATGCAAACATATGTGGATGCAGCAAACGAACAATTTGACGAATTTTTACAAGCAAAATAAGAAACACTAGTTAAAGAAATTATTTGTTTGACTTGAAATGATAAGGGCTTATATGGCATATCTGCTATTGTAAGCCTTTATGGTTTTGTTTTTTTATTTTGTCTAGAAAAGGAAGGTGATTTAAAATGAGAATCATTAAAACAAAAGATTATTTAGAGTTAAGTAAAAAGGCAGCTAATATTATTGGTGCGGAAATAATTTACAATCCTAATTGTGTATTAGGATTGGCAACTGGCGCTACCCCAATCGAAACTTATAAAAATTTAGTGCAATCCTATACAGATGGGAATTTAGATTTTTCAAATGTAAAAAGTATAAATTTAGATGAGTACAAAGGATTGTCAAAAGAAAGCGATCAAAGTTATTTTTATTACATGCAAAAAAATCTATTTCAACATGTAAATATTGATTTAAACAATGTATATTTACCAGATGGAACTATTGAGGATGAAGAAGAAGTATGTAAAGCATATGATGCGATTATTGATACATTAGGTGGACAGGATTTACAGTTGTTGGGATTAGGACATAATGGGCATATAGGATTTAATGAACCATCCGATTGTTTTGAAAAAAATACACATTGTGTTAAGTTAGCACCAAGTACAATAGAAGCAAATAAGCGATTTTTTGATACTTCTGAAGATGTACCAAAGCATGCGTATACAATGGGGATTGGTAGTATAATGAAAGCAAAGAAAATTTTACTTCTTGTAAGTGGTCAAAATAAAGCAGAAATCGTAAAAGAAGCATTTTTTGGACCAATCACACCACGTGTTCCTGCCTCCATTTTACAACTTCATTCAAATGTAATTTTAATTGTAGACGAAGCGGCAGGATCATTGCTTTAGAAAGGTGGACTTATGATTATTAAAAATGCAAGCGTATATATGGAAAATGGAACTTTTGTGGAACAAGATATTTATATTGAAGGTGAAAAAATTGTAAGTAATGCTACAGGTGAGGTAATAGATGCAGCAGAATGTTTTGCTATTCCAGGTTTGACAGATATTCATTTTCATGGGTGTATGGGATATGATTTTTGTGATGGAACAATTGAAGCAATTACAAGAATAGCAGAATATGAGGCAAGCGTTGGCGTTACTACGATGGTTCCAGCAACTATGACGCTTCCCGAAGAACAATTAATGAAAATTTGTCAAACAGCAGCAAAATACAACAGAGAAATGAAAGATATTAAAGGTGCTAGTCTTGTTGGAATAAATATGGAGGGGCCTTATTTAGCTATTAGTAAAAAAGGTGCACAAAATGGAAATTATATAAAAAAGCCAGATGCGCTTATGTATGATCGTTTAAATAAAGCGTGTGATGGATTATTTAAATTAGTAGCAATTGCACCAGAAGAAGAAGGAGCGATTGACTTTATTAAAGAAAAAAAACAAGAAGTTGTATTATCACTAGCGCATACGGCAGCAGGATATGAAGAGGCAATCAAGGGATTTAAGGCAGGTATTACACATGTTACACATATGTACAATGCAATGAATGGTTTGAATCATAGAAATCCAGGACCAATCGCTGCGGCAGCAGATATGGGAGCGGAAGTAGAATTGATATGTGATGGTGTTCATATCCATCCATCCATTGTTCGATTAACATTTAAAATGATGGGTGAAAATAAGATTATTTTTGTAAGTGATACGATGGAAGCGGTAGGTTTAAAGGATGGGATTTATTCATTAGGTGGACAAGAAGTACATGTGAAAGAAAATTTAGCAACATTAAAAGACGGAACAATTGCAGGTAGTGCAACAAACCTTTTAGATTGTTTAAAATTTGCGGTACAAAAGATTGGTATTTCTCTCGAGACAGCAGTAAAGTGTGCAGCTGTAAATTCTGCGAAAAGTGTAGGAATATATGATCAATATGGAAGCATTACGCCAGGAAAATATGCCAATATTATATTGCTTCGTAAAGAAGATTTATCTTTGAAAAAAGTGATATTAAGAGGAACTATTTTATAAAGATACCCAGAGGAAAGAGTGATTGTATTTTACAATGACTCTTTTTTGGTGTATGATTATTAAAGTTAAGGATACAAGCAAATATAGAGCGGAGATACATTATGAATTGTAAAGAAATAGAAAAATGTATTCCATTATTTATTGATAATACATTAGATGAACATGATTTAATAGAATTTATTAATCATATAGAAATATGTGAAGACTGTAGAGAAGAATTAAATATACAGTTTCTTGTTATGGCAGGTATGACATTACTTGAAGATGGTACAAGTTATGATTTAGATGAAGAGATGAGACAATTGATTATTACGGCAAAAAGAAAACTTGTTTTTAAAAGAAAAATGAGATTTTTCACTTATTTTACAATTGGGTGTTTGTGTATAACAATATTGGTTATTATAATGCAGATGATAGATTAAATAAAAAGGTGGTTTATAAAGTGAACAAAAAAATAGTTTTAGTAGATGGAAATAGTATTATTAATAGAGCATTTTATGGCATTCCTGATTTGACAAACAAGGATGGATTTCATACAAATGCAATTTATGGATTTTTAAATATTATTTTAAAGATTATTGAAGAAGAAAATGCTTCATATTTAGCAGTAGCGTTTGATGTGAAAGCACCAACGTTTCGTCATGAACTTTATAAAGAATATAAAGGAACTAGAAAACCAATGCCAGAGGAACTAAGACAACAAGTTCCTGTACTTAAAGAAGTGTTAATGGCAATGAATATTTTGATATTAGAAAAAGCGGGATTAGAGGCAGATGATATTTTAGGTACACTTGCAAAGGAAGCAGAAACCTTAGGATATGATGTTTCTTTGGTATCTGGAGATAGAGACTTGTTACAAATCGCAAGTAAAAAAATCAAAATAAGAATTCCGAAAACAAAAGCAGGAAAAACAATCATAGAAGACTATTATGAAGAGGATGTAAAAGAAATTTATCAAGTTACCCCACAAGAATTTATCGAATTAAAAGCACTTATGGGAGATCCTTCTGATAATATTCCAGGTGTTCCAAAAGTTGGAGAGAAGACAGCAACGGAATTAATTAAAAAGTATCATTCTATAGAAGGCATCTACGAAAATATAGAATTAATTACAAAAAAAGCAATTAAGGAGTCGTTGCTTTTAAATAGAGAATTAGCAAATCTTAGTAAAATACTTGTAACAATTGAAACAAAAGCGGATTTTGATTATGATTTTGCAGATGCACGATTTGAAAATCCATATACAAAAGAGGCATATGATTTATTTAAAAAATTAGAATTTAAAAATTTGTTAAATAAATTTGAAAATATAGAACAACCTCAAATGAAGGAATCATTGAATATTCAGATGATTACACAGTTAGGAGAGTGTGAAGAGTTCTTTAAAGAAGTAAAGAAACAAGAATATATTGGAATTTGTATCAATAGTATAAAAGAGGAAATTATTAGCGTTGCAATTACTTTTAAGAAAGAAGCAGTTTTTGTGATTCTTGTAGAAGGATTTTTAACGAGTAATTATATAAGAGATAAATTATTTGAAAGTAGTAAAAAAACAAAAATGATAACATTTGGATGTAAAAAATTATATCCGTTTGTTTCATTAGAAACCAGTAAAAATTATTTTGATATTTTAATTGGTGCTTATTTGAATAATGCTACAAAAAATAATTATGAAGTGGAAGACATTGCAGATGAATATTTAGATGTTTTAATGAAATCAAGAATGGAATATGTTGGGAAATTAAAAGATGAAATGGCGTTATCAGATCAAAAGGACGCATTTGTGGAATATATCGCTATGAATGCTTATATTTCTTTTATGTCCTATATTCCAATCCGAAAGAAATTAGAAGAACTTAATATGTATTCTTTATTTGAAACAGTAGAAATGCCTCTTTCTATCGTATTGTATCAAATGGAGAACGAAGGAATTCAAATAAATAAAGACGAGTTAAAAGCCTATGGGGAAATGTTATCGACTGAAATTCTGAGATTAGAAGATGCAATTTATGAAAAAGCAGGTTGTCAATTTAATATTAACTCTCCAAAACAACTTGGTGAAATTTTGTTTGAAAAATTAGAGATTCCTGGAGGGAAAAAGACTAAAACGGGATATTCTACAGCTGCACAAATACTAGAAACATTGTCGGATGAATATACAATTGTAGCTGATATTTTAGAGTATAGAGGATTAGCAAAATTAAAATCAACTTATGTAGAAGGTCTTTTACATGCTGTTGCAGAAGATGGAAAAATTCATACGAATTTTAATCAGACAATTACAGCGACAGGAAGAATTAGTTCGACAGATCCTAATTTACAAAATATTCCTATGAGAACTGAGCTAGGAAGAATGATCCGTAAAGTATTTATTCCTAAAGATGGATTCGTGTTTATAGATGCGGATTATTCGCAAATCGAACTTCGACTTCTTGCACATATGTCAGGAGATGAAGCATTAATTCAAGCATATAAAACAGATTCTGATATACATCGAATAACAGCATCTCAAGTATTTCATATTCCATTTGACGAGGTGGATGATACACATAGAAGAAATGCAAAGGCGGTTAATTTTGGGATTGTGTATGGTATCAGTTCCTTTGGACTAAGTAAAGATTTAAGTATTTCACGGAAAGAAGCAGGAGCATATATTGAGCAATACTTTAAAACATATCCTAAGGTAAAAGGCTTTTTAGATGGATTAATTTTGCAAGGGAAAAAACAAGGATATGTAACGACGTTATATAATAGAAGACGTGATATTTTAGAATTATCAAGTAGTAATTTCATGACACGTTCTTTTGGAGAACGAATTGCAATGAATTCTCCAATTCAAGGAACAGCAGCAGATATTATGAAGATTGCTATGATACGTGTTTATAATCGTTTAAAAGAAGAGGGGATGAACGCAAAGCTTTTAATTCAAGTACATGATGAATTATTAATTGAAACCCCAGAACATGAAGTAGAAAAAGTGAAAGAAGTCTTAATGCAGGAAATGAAAGAAGCTGTTTCATTATCAGTTTCTTTAGAAATAGATATTCATGTAGGAAAAAATTGGTACGAGGCAAAGTAAGATGAAAGTAATAGGAATTACAGGTGGTGTTGGTGCTGGAAAAACTAGTATACTGACTTATTTAAGTGAACATTACAATTGTAAGATAATTTTAGCTGATAAAGTAGCACATCTTTTACAAAAAAAAGGGAATATATGTTATGATAAGTTATTGGAGTTTTTTGGTACTTCTATTTTAGATGAAGACCAAGAAATTGATAGAGTAAGATTAGCTGATCTTATTTTCAAAGATAAGGAAATTGTTGCAAAAATTAATCATATTGTACATCCAGAAGTGAAAAGAGAAATTTTATCTATTATTGAAGTTGAAAGAAGTAAGAGACAAGTAGATGCCGTTTTCTTAGAAGCAGCCTTATTAATTGAGGCAGGATATGTAGAATATTTAGATGAATTGTGGTATATTTTTTCTGAGAAAGAAATTCGAAAAAATAGAATAATAAAAGAACGAAACTATTCGGAAAAAAAAGTAAATGAAATAATGGACAAACAATTATCAGAAGAAGAGTTTAAACAACATTGTAATGTATGTATAAATAATAGTTTTGAACCGTCTAAAACATTTCAAAGTGTTGATAAACAAATGTCTAGACTTAATATAAATTTGAAAAATACGTTAAGGTAATTGGAGGAATGTAATATGATGTTAGATCTTTCATATTCTGGTCATTTAGTATTTGGGCTTGATATTGGAACAAGAAGTATTGTAGGAACCGTGGGATATAAGGAAGAGGACCGTTTTATTGTAATTGCTCAAGCTGTAAAAGAGCATGAAACAAGAGCCATGTTAGATGGACAAATTCATGATATTAATCGTGTAGGGGAAACTATTTTAGTAGTAAAAAAAGAATTGGAAGAAAAGATCAAAAGAAAGCTGACTCATGTATGCATTGCGGCAGCAGGACGTGTGTTAGAGACGGTACAAAGTAGTGCATCTATTTTATTTGATAGTGAAAAGATCGTTGAAAAAGAAGATATCTATGAATTAGAATCAAAAGGTGTTGAACAAGCGTATGAAGAATTCTTAGAAAAAAATGAATTAGATATGAAATTCTATTGTGTCGGAAATTCTGTTATAAAGTATTATTTAGATGAGTTGCCAATGGGAAATTTAGAGCATCATAAAGCAAAAAAAATTGCAGTTGATTTAATTGCTACGTTCTTGCCAGAAGATGTAGTTGATGGTCTTTATAAAGCAGTAGAAATTGCCGATCTTGAAGTGGAAAATCTTACGCTAGAACCAATAGCAGCTATACAAGTTGCTATTCCTGAAAGATTTCGTTTATTAAATATTGCATTAGTCGATGTAGGAGCTGGAACATCGGATATTTGTATTACTAGAGATGGAAGTATTGTAGCATACGGAATGATTCCAGTTGCGGGGGATAGTCTGACGGAAGTGATTGCAAAACATTGTTTGACGGATTTTAATACGGCAGATTATATAAAGAAAAAAGCAACCACTTGTGCCAAAATAGAATATGAAGATATTATGGGATTAAAACAAGTAATCGAATCAAGTAAAGTGGAAGAGCTTATTGAAGAAACCATGGAAAATATGTCGAAATTGGTCGCAAATAAGATTCTAGAATTAAATGGAGATAAGGCTGTAAGCGCTATATTTGTTGTAGGTGGCGGTGGGAAAGTTGCTGGATATACAAAAAAATTATCTGAGCTTATAGGTATACCATCAGAGCGTGTTGCTATTCGAGGGGAAGATGTATTAGGAAAAGTTGAATTTTTAGATCCATTTATCATCAAAGATTCTTTACTAATAACGCCAATTGGAATTTGTCTGAATTTTTACAATGAAAATAATAATTTTATTTTTGTTACATTTAATAAAAATAAAGTGAAACTATATGATAATGGTAAATTAACTGTTATGGATGCTGCATTGTATTGTAATTTTCCAAAAGATGGATTTTTTCCTAAAACAGGAAAAGAAGTAGAATATACAATTAATGGAAAAACTAAAATACATAGAGGGTATCCAGGAGAAGCTGCTAAAATAGAAGTAAATGGAAATGAAGCAAATTTATACACGAAAATAAAAAAAGATGATATTATTAAAATCACAGAATCTACGGCTGGAGAAAGTGCAACAGTACTGTTAGGTGAGTTGCCAGAATTTAAAGAAATACTTACTATTTTTATAAATGATAAAAAAATTACAGTTCCTAAATTTGCAAGTGTTAATGGTAATTTGCAATCAGAGTTTTATAAAATTAAAACAAAAGACGAGATAGAACTTTTAAATTATTACACACTTGAGCAATTATTAGATTTTGTAGATGTTAATAAAGATATGAGTATTAATTATTTTGTAAACAATACGTTAGCAAATATGGAAACAAAAATATTTGAAAACTTTACAGTTTCTTGGGGAAACCATAAAAAAGAAATACAAAGTATAGAGAAAGTAGTAGTAGAACCTATAAAGATTACAGAAAGTAGTAATACAAATAAGAAAATCAGAATTCATGTAAATGGAAAAGAAGTTATTTTAACAGGAAAGCAAAATTATATTTTTGTTGATATTTTTGATTTCATTCCATTTGATTTATCAAAACCAAAAGGTGCTATTGTGACAACGGTAAATAAAGTAAATGCGCAATTTATGGAGCCACTAAAAGAAGGTGACTTTGTAGAAATTTATTGGCGTGAAGAATAAGGATGGAAAATAGTATGAAATTGTGTGCAATTGCTAGTGGAAGTGATGGGAATTGTGTTTATGTTGGAAGTGATACAACGCATATTTTAGTGGATGCAGGTATTAGTGGAAAAAGAACGGAATTGGGATTAAACTCATTTAATGTTTCTTGCAAGGAGTTAGACGGCATTTTAATTACACATGAACACATAGATCATATTTGTGGACTTGGTGTATTAAGTCGGAAATATCATGTTCCTATTTACGCAACAAAATTAACGATTGAAGCAATAAAAAAAGCAAAAAATGTTGGTGCAATTGATGACAGTTTATTTTGTGTCATTAAACAAGATGAACCATTTCAAATTAAGGATTTAACTTGTAATCCTATGAAAATATCTCATGATGCAGTTGATCCTGTAGGGTTTCGAATTAGTAAAGGCGATAAAAAG
>JBOFWM010000103.1:0-8976 GCA_051653625.1 Lachnospiraceae bacterium | reverse complement strand
CCTGTAAATACTTTGTACAACTCATTATAAACAGCCTCACTCCATTTATAACGTACTGGTTTTTCTAAATCTACTTGCTTACCTGCTCCTCTGTCTTGATCCTCTGAGTCTACATGATATGCTCCTTCTGGTTCTGAACCAATTGCAAGTACCGCCGCAGGAATATCCCCATTTGGTTGTGAGCTATCTATTGAGTTATTATCATAATAAAAGGAATCTTTGATACTTGTTGATGCAGAAGTTCCATTCAACTCACGATATCCTACTAATCCTCCTAAATAGCGTTGATTAGAAGAATTCTCAAATTTCACTTTTCCAAAATTGTACGCATTCGCTATAACACCTTTTATGGTACTCTCTTCTAAAAACTGTGAAGTTCCAACGATTCCACCTGCACTTGTAGTTTCATCTAACAAAGTACTTGTGCCTAATGTTACCGCACCTGTATTTAAAACAGTTTGAATGGTAGCTACTTGACTATATCCAACAATTCCTCCTACCTTCTTTGTTCCAAATACAGCTGCATTATTTTGTGTGATCGTATACTCTATTGTATCCGAATCTGTTCCCTTAACTACACTTGTAATCTTACTTTTAATTCCGATTGTTGAGCCTGCAATTCCACCTACATTTTCATATCCTTGTACGATCACATTTTCTTTTGTTACATTTGAATATAAGAGGCCTTGGTTTTTCCCTGTAATTCCTCCGATATCTGTTGAACTATCTTTTGGTGCAAGTACCGATGCTTCATTGATACAATATTCTATTTTTGAATTAGCAGAAACACTTCCTGCAATTCCACCAACTCGAACTACAGTTGTTTCCTTAGGGCTCTCTGATAATTCGAATGTAATCTTACCTTTATTCGTGGCATCCACAATTTTACTAATACTGCTACCATTCTGGTCGCGTGCTGCAAAATAACCTACGATGCCTCCAATATCTTGTACTACAAGATTTTTATCTCCAGAAAGAGTTGTCTGTGTTGTATCAATTGTAATGTTACCCGTATTAACAAACAAATTCATTTCTGCGTCACCACTTGCATAGCCTATGATTCCACCTATATACGATATGGTTTCATTTTTTTCATTTGTTTGCCCAAAAATCTCACCCTTATTTTCACAATCCATCAATGATTGTGATCCCGTATTATCTGAACGAGCTGCTAAACGACCTATAATTCCACCTACATATTCTCTTCCTTCTATCTTGGCATAATTCGTACAATCATTTATTTCAACGGTTATTAAACCTATGGCATTTTCGTGAATTCCTCCTACAACTCCTCCCACGTACCTGTTAAATCCGCCAATGCTACCACTTTCCATATTCATAGAATTCTTTATTTTTACATTAGTTGTATTATTATTAATACATCCTATTATTCCTCCTACATAGAGCCCCTGTGTGACTTCTATTGATTTCTCATTTGTACAGTCATTTACTTCAACTGTTCCCTCTGTACTACCAATAATTCCACCTATATATAACGCTTGGTTTATAGTTATTTTTCCAGTATTATTACAGTTATTTACTTTAACCGGCTCCCATGTTCTTCCAATGATTCCACCTATATGATAGAATTTTTCACTATTATTACTACTATTCTCTAACTTTATTTCACCCTCATTCTTCGCATATTCAACATTCCCCCCCTCTATATAACCTACAATGCCACCTGCACGATCTAATTCAGGACTTTTTATCGTAATCGATCCTTCATTCACAATTGGATCTTCTTTTGTTCCAATGATACTTACTTTTGTACCATTTCCCACAATTCCCCCAATCATAATATTTTTTGTTGAAGAAATAATTTCTATGCTTCCAGTATTACTTGAACTACCTTCTATCTGGGCATAAAAGTATCCAGAGTGTGTACTTCCACCAAATATACCACCTATATAGTTTCCACCCTTTGTTTTGATGTTCCCATTATTTGTAACCGATCTTAATATTGTTTTCGCTTTTAGAGTTCCGGCTGTTACCTCACCTAATATACCACCTGCATAATTAATTGTAGGTCTTATAATATCACCATCATTTGTACATTTTTCTATAGTTCCATATTTTATTCTTCCAACAATTCCTCCTATTTGAGTAGTACCATAATAAAAATTCCCATAGTTTTCACAATTTTTTACATTATTAAGGCTCATATATTCACCTGTTAAAAGATTATTATGTCCACTACCAAGAATCCCTCCTATTGCAGCTATCGCACCATAAGTTGTATTTTCAATTCCAAAGTTTCCTCTGTTAATACAAGATTCTATTAAAACAGAATATTTCGTGCTTCCTTCTGCCCATGAACTACCTAAGATTCCGCCAAATCCAGTTGGTGTTTTCTTTTTATTAACACTTCCAGACACCGTTGTATTCGGAAGAATCGTTGCTTCATTTTGAAGCTTTGATATTGTAATGGAAGCTGTAAAATCTGTTTGTCCATAAAATCCACCTACACGCTCTATTCCTCTTACTTGTGTATAATTTGTATAATAATTCGATGTATCCCCAATTAGCTCATCATTTCCATCGATTCTAAGTTTTATTGTATGGGTAGCATTTATGATTCCTACTACCCCTCCAATATTACTTATTCCTTCTACTGTACTAGTTTTTGTATTAGAAGCATAAACTGTGCCCCCATCTATCTCTTTCCCATAAACAACAATCGTACCAGCCGAATATCCTGCAATACCACCTACACCTGTTTTGTTACTTGAACTATCTATTGCATATCCATTTCCCTCTCCTAATATTGTTCCATCAAATATGCAATTTTCCAATATCATGTTTCGAGGCAATCTTCCAATAATTCCGCCTACATAGTTTTCTTGCGAAGCATTTGCATCCACACGAATCGTTCCACTGAATATGAAATTTTTCAAAGTCGAATCATTTGTTTCTTCTACTTTTCCAATAATTCCACCAATATGTGGATATTTACTATCTTTTATTCCTGAAACTGTAGATTTTGTTACAGTAATAGGGATTGTTACATTATTTTCTGGGTCTTTCGTATTTGAAATTTCTCCCTTATTATACCCAATAAGACCGCCTACAATATAATTTCCATCAATTACATTTGTTTCATCATTATTTTTAATAGAACGATTATCTTTTACTTTTCCAGTACGTTCATTAATTCCTACAATTCCACCAATTGCACTATTTTCACTTGCAACTCGTGATCCAGACACATTCCCAATGTTTGTACAATTTTCTACTGTGCCTTCATTATTTGCAGCAATTCCACCCGCTTGTGATTTATCACTCTCAACAACTCCCTCATTTTTAGAATTTTTGATCGTAACCCCAGTTCCAACGTATCCTGTAATACCTCCTGCATATCCAGTTGCAACAGAAGATGTACTAATATCACCAGTCGCACGAACGGTTCCTTGATTGGTACAATTCTCTATTATAGATGCTTCATGTGCTCCTACAATACCACCTACCATATGTCTTCCTACTACAAGTTCTGCATTATTTGTTAAATCTTTAATTACTCCAATGGTTGGTGATGTTCCTGGTGTAATACTTCCTGTTGCTCCATTATATCCAATAAAACCACCTACATTTGTTTCACCAGCTACTTTTGCATCTTTAATAGAAACTTGTTCTACGGATCCCTCATTTAATCCTACAATTCCTCCAGTGTTATTCTTTCCAATAACAGAACCTGCAACTTCTGTTCCATTTGTATCTCCATTATTTGAACCAAATGCTGGACTAGCCTTTCCACCATCACCTGTGATTACTCCATTTGTTCCATTTGTACCTACTAATCCACCAGTATTATTTCCACCACGTATGACTGCATATACACTTGTTGTACAGTGCACAACATACTTATTATTTAATCCTACAATTCCTCCTACACTATTCTCCCCAACAATTTGAGTATCTTGTGTATAGTTTTGTGAACTTCCAACAACACAGAATTGAATATACCCTTCATTGATCTCGCTGATTCCTCCTAAATATTTACTTGGAGAATTCACGGCTCCATCATTAATACATTGATCAATAACTCCTCCCGCACTGTTAAGTCCAGTAATTCCACCGATTAAATAATAATCATCTGTTGTATTATTCTCTGTTGTATTTATTGAAATAGCACCATAATTATTCGTTTTTGTAACATATAGATTAGAGATATTTGAATTATATCCTATGATACCTCCAACATAGCGTTTTCCTATTACCGTTGCATTATTTTCACAATTCCTAAATATAGTAGCCTTTAAGCCTACACCTGGAGAGGATCCCGCTGTATGATTATACGCCTCAAATGCTTTCTTATTTTGATTTTCTAAATCTTTCACAACATCTTGAAATGAATCCGTTCCAACACTTGTTTGATATCCTAGAATACCACCAACGTAAGCATTTCCTTCTATTTTCACTTCACTTCCAATTGTTGTTTTTTCAAAACTGGTATCTTCACCAGATTGACTTGTAACATTGCATCCAAATGCTCCGCCTACAAAATATTCACCATAGATTGTAAGATTATCATTGTTTACCGTATTATCACTTAACGTCTTACTATTCCAATTTAATCCAATTGTGCCACCTACTGCTTGTCCGCTACTATATACTTCCCCTTCTGCTTTTCTATAATTCGAAACTTCACCCTTATTTAATCCTACAATTCCTCCGATGAAATCTCTTCCATAAACTTGTGTTACAGTTGTTGTACCACTATCTCCTGTTATCGTTCCAATATTTAACCCTACAATTCCTCCTACGCAATCGGCATATGATAGTTGTTTGTAATCTTCTAATGTAAACAGTTCTAAAGAGCGAACAACAGAGTTCGATTTTGTAATAGTTCCCGTATTAATCCCAGAAATTCCACCTGCATATGCTGTTAATGCATAAACGAGTCCTGTATTTTTACAATTTGATATTGTGGCATTATTAATGATTGTTCCATTTGCAAAGGATGGTTGAATTAAATTATTATAGTAATTTTCATTCTCCACATTTAATTCCGTAAAGCTTCCATACGCACCATTTACTCCAATAATACCGCCTGCTCCACTTTTTGCAAATACATTCGCATTATTTGTTAAATCCGTAATAGATGCTCCTTCATTGGCTCCAAAAATTCCACCTGCTAATTGATCGGATGCCACAACTAGTCCACTCACTTGTGTCATTTTTGTATTGAATGCAGACAAAATTCGTCCCACAAAAGAAGTGATATGCGCATAACGTCCTTTGTTATATCCAATAGCTCCTCCAACCACTCTATATCCAACAACAATACCATCACTTGTACAATCACTTACGACTCCATTTTTTTCATTTAGGCCAATCAAACCGCCAACATTTACACCAAAATATTGTGGCATTTTACTTTTCTTAAGTTCTGTTAATAGATTATTTAAAAATTCTGTTTTTTTAGATTCTAATTCTACTTTATACGAACTATTTTTTACTGTCGAATTATTTCTTCCAACAATACCTCCAATATTTTCTACACGATCTTGCGCACGCAACGTATTGTATCCGTTTAATTCCATAGATATTTCTCTCATATTGCTACTATTAGAGATCGTTCCTTGCTCGTCGTTGCTACCAGCAATTCCTCCAAAGTCCGCTAAATCTTTTGCATTTTCATCTAATAAGACAATTCTATTATAATTAAGTGCCTCTTCAACAATTGCGTTGTTCCCGCGATTTGCTCCTACAATACCTCCTACATTCTTCAAACCAGCAACACTACCTGTTCCTATTGTAGAAGTCCCAATAATCGCCGTAGTCGCCTCTTTAATACTCCCACTATTCTCTCCAGCAATTCCACCGACGTATTGTCCAAGTGATGCATTCTTTTCTGTATCAACAGCCTCTAACGTTGTATTGGCCAAAACATTGGTTTTACTTTTAATATTTAATATTTCAGCATTTTCTATATTTTTACCTACAATACCACCTACATAAAATCCCCCACTTACTTCACAAGTATCTAGAGTAATATCTTTTATTATTCCTTTGTATCCATTACTTCCTGCAATTGCACCAACAGTATGTCCACCACTAATACTCGATTTTTCTAAGTAGATTCCTGAAATAGATCCCATATTTTCCTTGAAAATACCTACATTATTGTTCGTGTTTTTTCTTATCTTAATATTGGATATTTTATAAACTTCATTTTCTTCTAAACTACTCTTTGCAACACGATACATTCCTTGATAGATTGTCTCAGTCTCTAAAGCTTGTTTGATACTACTCCCTTTCATATCTTTAAAAGAAACGGGTTCAAAATCTTCATTGAAAAGACCAGCATTTTCATCTTCTTCTGATGTTGCCCAATCAATTGAACCCCTTTGCACAAAACATGCTGTATTTTTTGCATTTCGCATATTATTCAAATGTCTCGCATTATGAACAGAAAATGCAGTCCCATCTTCTTCTGATGTTCCATCTTCTTCTAAATACCCATTTCCACCTACTGACACGATGGTTGTAGTTCCTTGGAACGTAATGCTCTCATCCCCACCACCATAATTGGAACTTTGTAAGTTTGAAACAGCTGGAAGAGATTCCCCTTGATATTCTGTTGTATCGTCAAGAGATACCGATACCGTACAATAAATTACATCTGTAGCAGATAATTGTTCAACAGAAGCATTCTCATTGATTACGATTTGATCTGACTTTTCACTTCCGTAAAACAAATCAAAGATACTATTATGCACACTATCGAACATCAACTGGTAGATATCATCTTTATAGGAAATCACAAGTTTATTATTATTTAATCTGGCTTCTGCCAAAGCTAAAGAAGTGTGATAAGAATCTGATGTTTTTATATCATCAATTGTAAATAATAATTCATCTTTGTTTCCTTTTTCACGATAAACTTCTACTTTATAAATTAAATCCTGATTTAAGGAATCATTTAATGATGGATTGGTAGATATTACATCAGATTCTTTCCATTGCAAATATAAACGTTCCTCATTTACCAACATTACCTCTTTTGGAGAATCAATATCAATATTATATTTAGCTAAACTAGTAGTATCTACTCCGTAATATCCTTGACGTTTGCTTCTTAAACTTTTACTATCACGTAACATTATATTTTCTCTTGTAGTTTGATCTCCATCATAAGTAAACGTATTTGCCTTTTCTGTATAAAATACAGAACGAACTACACCTGACTTAGAATCATATTCTATTAAAAATGTATTTTCTAATAATTCCTTATCTTCTATATACGTATTTACAATCGTATAAATTGGATTTGAAGATTCCATTGTTCCTTGCCCTTTGTTTAGCAAGATATAACGGATACTACTTGTACTATATTTTTCTTTGTATGCATTAAAATCAAAATTTGGATCTTGTGCTTTAAAAATTTGTTCTAATGTCGCTTCTGATATTTCACTACCATAACTTTTTGCTATATCATTTACTTCTGACAAGTTTCCTAATTGTTTTTCTCTTGTTAAATAATTCTGGGTAGCAAAAAAAACCGTTTTTGCGGTTTCATTTACACGATTCATATACGCTGTTGTAACATATCCAGTTATTCCTGCAATTACTAATCCCGATAAGATTGTAATTATTGTTATGGTTATAATCATTTCAATCAACGTAAATCCTTTTGATTCTTTTAACCTTTTTATCATTGTTCTACCCATTAATATTCCTCCAAATTCTTTCCAGAATATCCTTGCCATTTATTTTTTAAACTCTCTTCATTTCTTAAAATTACATTACTTTTTTGCGTCGTATCTCCAACATAGCTAAATGTCTCTGTCTTCTCACTATATAACACACTCAATACTTCACCTGTACTTCCATTGTACTCTATTAAAAAAGTGTTATCTAAAATATTTTCATCTAACACTGTATATTCAAAGAAATCAAATATCGGGTTGTCTTTTCTATTCTCATGTTCTATTTCTATACTATCTAATTTTATATAACGAATCTTTGTATTTTTATATTTTTTCTTATAATTCGAATAATATTCTTCAAAATCTGTTCCAGTATAAAGAGAGGCAAGGATTTCTTTTTGTTGTTCTTCCGAAACAATTCCACCAAAATGGCTTGCAATACGATTGAATTCTACTAATCGTTCTGACTTGCCTAATTTTTCCATATAAGATGATGCACTTTCGAATACTGCTTTTGCAGTATCATTTACTTTAATATCGTATGCTGTTGCTATGTAGCCATAAAATGCAATGATTGCTACACATACTAGTACGGATAAAAAAACAATCATCTTAATATTTTGAATAGCGGAAAATCCCTTATTATTTTGTAATAAATCTCTTGCCTCTTTTTTCATATTGTACTCCTAAATTTTTGTTAAATGATATGACTGGTATCCTTTTTATACTACTTATGGTTGATCGGGTGTTTTAATATCAGGATACGTTGCGATATAAGTACCATCATCTATTTTAACACTTTTAACAGAACCCTTTTCAATAACTGCTGTTATTTGTACATTATCGCCTAAATCTTCTGGCATATATTCATCTTTAAAATTTGGCCAAGCATTTATATCTTCCCTACTATACGACGGCTTATTATCTTCAGTTGGAAGGGTAGCTCCACTTACTGTTAGCTCTACTAAATAAGTTGCGATAGAGGTATACATTGTTTTTGCAGTTGCATCTGTTTTTGTTTGGTTTGATGTTTCAATAAATTTTTGTAAGTTAGGTGTAATCAATGTAATTAAAATTGCGATAATTGCTACAACGATAATCATTTCAATTAAAGTAAATCCCTCTTTCTCTTTCATTTTACTCCATGTTTTTGTCCATAGTTTGTTTTTCATTTTCTTTTCTCCTTTTTCCTATTTTATTTATTTCTTTATTCTGATTATTTGATAAATAACCATATAAAAATTACACTTTTTTGTAATTTCTATATTTCTCTTTTGGGTTCCATATGATATGATTTAGAAAAAAACGAGGTATCATATTATGG
>JBOFWM010000102.1:0-9564 GCA_051653625.1 Lachnospiraceae bacterium | reverse complement strand
TTGGAATCTATCAATACCAACTTGTTTTTCAGGAAGAATATCATACACTCACGGAGCAAACAGTAGAGTTTTATGAAGAGCATATGGAAGACGGAGATCTTATTGTATGGGATGTGAGTAGTTTAAATAATGCGATTTTATATTATTTACCAAAAACATCGCCACACTCTTATAGTAATTTTGATATTTACGAAGAAGAATATGAACAGATTTGGTTTTTTCAATTTTATGACAATACCATTGACTTTAAACGATTAGAAGAATTAAATATAACCTATGAGACATATGGGAAATATAGTTTAGACAATGTATACTTTACGCTATATTCTTTTAGAAGGGAATCATAATGATGGAATTTGATGTATTAGATAGTTTAAAGAAAAAAATAAAACCACAAGATAAACTTTGCTTTCTTTTCACTTGTATTTTTGGTGTGATAACTCATTTTTATGTGATGACTAATAAATTGCCAAACTGGGATGAAATCAATACAATTAATAGTTATGGTAGCGGCGATTTTTTGGGAAGATGGTTTTTGCGATATGTTCATAAAATCGGTGGGAGTGCAAGTATGCCAGCCGTTCATGGATTTCTCGCGGTGGTATTTATAGCAATGGCTGCTTGTATTGTTCTTTCTATTCTGAAATTAAAGTCTACAACATCGGCAATCTTGATCGGACTAATGATGGTGACTTTTCCAAGTGTGATTAGTAATATGACATTTATGTTTATGACACACACCTCTTCTTTGACCATATTATTTTTATGCTTTGCAGTTTATGTGATGCGACGTTTCAAATGGGGAGCAGTACTTAGCACTGTTATTTTTATATGTTCAATGGGAATCTATCAAAGTTACATTAGCATTGCAATTACCTTGATTTTAATGGGACTTCTTTTTGATCTGTTTCGTGGAGGAGAGGTAAAAACAATTGTGATAGAAGGTATTAAGGCAGCAGGATCTTTAATCTTAAGTGTTGCGATTTATATTCCTATTTGTTATTACTATTACCCAGCAATGAAGGAAGAAGCATATGGTGGAATTAGCCAAATGGGACAAATCAATATTATGGAAGTTCCGGTGATGATTGCCCGTTGTTACAAACGAATTTTAGAATATTTTATTTGGAAACCTTATGCCTTCGTATCAGACACAATGCAATTTTCAAATATTGCAATCTGTATCATTGGTATTTTTTTATTTGTGTACTTAATTTATAAAAAGGGTATCTATAAGGATAAGATAAAAGTAACTCTTGTTATTTTTATTGCGGCACTACTTCCTTTTGCGGCAGCATTTGTATATTTTATGGCACCAGATGCACCTTTTTCTATGCTTATGTTATACGCATATGTTTTCATTTATGTACTTGCAATTGGGATGTTAGAACTTAGTGTGAAAAATACGAAAAAAAGAAAGAAAATGATACAATGCATTGCAATCATTACTGTGATTGTGACAATGCTTTCCGCTCATGGAAACTATATACTTGCAAATAGAGCATATTTAAGAATGCAAATTTCTTATGAGAGAGTGACTTCTTATTTTAACAGAATAATAACTAGGGTGGAAGGAATGGAAGGGTATCAATATGGAGAAAATGTTGCTATTCTTGGAGAATTCTATTATGTAAATAATCCGAGTCCAGTAGAAATTCCTATTCTTAATTCCGAAGATTTACGTGAACTTTCTGGTGTGGCTTTAGAAAATGGACTGATTACATCAGGTGTTCGTGATAATTTTATTCGCACGTATATTGGATTTGAAATGGGAAATGTAACATCTGAAGCAAAAGATGAGATTATAAATACAAAAGAATTTCAAAATATGGCAGTATTCCCAGCAGAAGGCTCCATACAAAAAGTGAATGGCATTTGGGTAGTGAAATTATGTGAAATGGAACCAGATTATTTGAAAAAATAGATGAAAGAGAAACATATGAAAAAGAAAGAAGAAACCATTCTATATATGATAGTGCCTTGCTATAATGAAGAAGAAGGACTAAAAGAAAATGCTAAGAAATTGGAACATAAAATAAAGGAATTGATTACACAATCGTACATTTCAAAGGAAAGTAGGATTGTGTTTGTTGATGATGGATCAAGGGATCAGACGTGGAAGATTTTAGAAGAATTGTCAGATGAAAATGAGCGTTATATTGCACTTCAATTAGCAAGTAATAGAGGACATCAAAATGCAATTCTAGCAGGATTAATGTTTGCAAAAGATGAAGCAGATGTTACGATTACCATAGATTGTGATCTACAACAAGACATTGAGGCAATCAAAGACTTTTTAGAAAAGTATTATGAAGGAAATGAAATTGTATATGGAGTTCGCTATACTAGAGATACAGATTCCTTTTTTAAGAAGACAACGGCAAATTGTTTTTATAAATTAATTGCATCATTGGGTTGTGAGATACATGCAAATGCAGCAGATTATCGATTGATGAGTAAGGTAGCACTTGAGGCATTATCAGAATACGAGGAAGTGAATCTATTTTTAAGAGGAATTATTCCCTCTCTTGGATTTCAAACGGATCTTGTATATTTTAATGTATATGCGAGAGAATTTGGTACTTCAAAATATTCTTTTGCGAAAATGATGAAACTTGCATTAGAAGGAATTACTTCTTTTAGCATCCGACCAATCCGTATGGTATTAGGAATGGGTGTTTTCGCTTTATTAGTGAGTCTAGGAATGATTATTCATGCAGTTTATGAATATTATTTTGGGTATACAGTAAGTGGTTGGTCTTCAATCTTGGTGTCTATTTGGGCACTTGGGGGTCTTAATTTACTTGCAATTGGAATTATAGGAGAATACATTGGACAAAGCTATCTAGAAACAAAAAGAAGACCGAGATATTATATCAGCAAGGTGAAAAGACATAAGGAATAAGGATCATGAAAAAAGAAAAGAGAACAATTCAAAATACAGTTGTATCAGTAATCTGCACCTTGTTGTTTACGTATATCTTGTTTTTTAGAGAGCAATCAGCTACTTCCTTAGAACATACAAAGGAACTAGTAGTTGGGACATATGCTATAGTCGGATGTATTGCCTGGATCCTGTTTATGATAATAGGATTTTATAAAAAGAAATTACAACAAATACTTCTTTTTGTTTTCGTATTTCTATTTGGAACAATTTGTACAATACAAAATGAATCGATGTTTGTGATAGCTGGATACGCAATATTATGTATTGTTGCGTATTACTACACTTTGGAAACTTGGGATTCGTATTTGTGTAAATCAAAGAATTGTATATCCATTTTGCTTTTTTGCTTGGCATTCTTTTCTATTATCAATGTTTTGAAATTATCTTTTTCGTATACATCGTTTCAAGTATTGCCACTAAAAGAATGGCTAAAAGCTAGTTTTATTCCATTTGTTACATTAAAAAGAAGTTTTGGGGGGAGTGCCCAAATAGAGTATTTACTATTTATCTTATTGCCACTTAATATTGGTGTGGTATGGCAAGAAAAAGCAAGAGGGTATCTTTGTTTTTTGCCTATGATTTATGGAAGATTAATGCATGATTTTCAGTTTAGGACAAGCATTACAGTGATGAATCAAATTTTAATAATCGTCTGTTTATTTGTAGGCATGATCTATAATGTCTCGAATTGGGAGGAAAAGAAAAAAAGAGAATATTTATGTTTATCTGTTGTAATTTCTCTTTTTTATGTAATAAATATATAAGAAAGAGGCAAATATTGTATGAAAACCAAAGAAAATAGAATGTTGAATATCCTTTTCTTATGTACCGTGATGGCGGTTTTATATATAGGATTAGATACGGTGAATCATCCTTTTGTAATCTTAGGTTATGCATTTGTAGTAATGATTGTTTTTTGGAAGTTTAAAAATGATCTGTATCATTATATAGAACGCATAACCATTACAGATGACATGGTCAAATGGATTTATATTTTTTTGTTTGTTGGAATATCGTGTTTTATTGGTATTACAACGATTACAAGATATGAGGCCTATTTATCGTATAGTATGGATTTAGGAATTTTTGCTCAAATGTATGAGTATATGAAAGAGACGGGAGTACAATATACAACCGTAGAACGTAATTATTTATTATCACACTTTCAAGTACATATTTCACCAATCTATTATCTCTTATTGCCATTGTATCTGCTTGTTCCTCATATTTATTTGCTGGAAGTTTCACAAGCGATTTTAGTAGGTGCATCTTTAGTGCCACTTTTTTTCCTTTTAAAACACTATCGTTTTAGTAATAAAAAAATGGTGGCAATTGGAATCTGTTATGCCTGTTATGCACCTCTCCTTGGAAGTTGTTTTTATAATTTTCATGAAAATTGTTTTATTCCACTTCTTTTTATGTGCCTCTTGCTTGCAGTAGAAACAAAAAATAATAAGTTATTTATAATTTCTTTTCTCCTTTCTCTTATGATCAAAGAAGATATCGCAGTGGTACTTATTTTTGTAGGACTTTTTTTTCTTTTATCAAAGAAAGATGTAAAACGAGGAAGCGTTCTTGTTGTTTTTTCACTACTTTATTTTATCGGTGCAATTTTTATACTACAAACATATGGACAAGGCTTATTAGGATATATGGAGAATATGTATTTCACAGAGAATGGTGGAATGGTAGAAGTTATAAAAGCTGCATTATTAAACCCAGGTTATACAATAAGGCAAGTGGTGGATACTGAAGAAAAAATTGGTTATATTTTATTACTAATTATTCCACTTAATATTGGCCTCCTAACAAAAAAATATGAAACGTATTTATTGATACTTCCATGGATTCTATTAAATTTGATTCCAGATTATAGTTGCGTATATTCTATTTATTTTCA
Organism: Lachnospiraceae bacterium; assembly: GCA_051653625.1. Lineage (GTDB taxonomy): Bacteria > Bacillota > Clostridia > Lachnospirales > Lachnospiraceae > SFDP01. The sequence goes on along the minus strand of JBOFWM010000102.1, from coordinate 4,717 downwards.
ATATAGTTTCTCGATTTCTGTATTGTTGTTTTATATTGTCCTACATAATATTAGTACGTGGAAGGAAGAAAAGAAAAAAGAGTATTTATTTATGGCGGTGATGTTATCTCTTGTAGTCTTTTCATCTACTGTTTGGCAGATTGCATTTTTTTACCAAGAAGAATATAGAGACAATCAAGAACAGATTCAACTTATCAATGAAGTCCTTGATGAGATTGAAGAGGATGCTTCTGTAAGTGCATCAAGCCTTATCCTTCCACATTTGTGGAATCATCTAGAGTTATATGACCTTTTTATGGGTGAAACAGATTACATCATAGGTGATTTAAGAGAAAGTGGATTCTTGTTAGAAGAATTAAGAGCTACTTATATTCCAAAGGGCTATAAGGAAAGTCGATTGGAAAAGGGAATTATTGTTGTATTTACAAAAGAAGAAAAGTAAATTATGATGTCTTAAGAGGGAGACTGTGTTATGGATAAACTTAAAGTACTAATTATTATTCCGGCATATAATGAGGCGGATAGTATCGAGAGGGTAATTGATCGAATCGAAAAAGAGTATTCCCAATATGATTATGTAATTGTGAATGATGGTTCCGTGGACAAAACAGAAGAGATCTGTAGAAAGAGAGGGTATCATTATATTGACCTACCTTTAAACTTAGGAATTGGTGGTGCAGTACAGACAGGATACCGTTTTGCATTAAAAAATCATTATGATATTGCAGTGCAAATGGATGGAGATGGGCAGCATGATATTGCATATTTAGAAAAAGTCATTACTCCAATTATTGAAAAAAAGGCAAATATTGTCATTGGCTCTCGTTTTATTGAAAAGGATGGATTTCAATCATCCGCAGTAAGACGAATTGGAATCCAGTTTTTAAGTTGTTTGATACATCTAGTAACTTTTCGAAAAATTAAAGATGTAACAAGTGGATTTCGTGCAGTAGATAAGAAATTTATAGAAATTTATGCAACAGATTATCCAGCAGATTATCCGGAACCGGAAGCTATTGTTGCGGCGTATATGCATCGAGCAGTTATTGCAGAAGTACCTGTTCTTATGAAGGAAAGAGAAGAGGGAACGAGTTCCATTAGTTTGAAACGTTCTGTTTACTACATGGTAAAAGTAACGATTGCTATTTTGATTACAAGAATTAGTTTTGGAATTCGACGAGGGAAAAAGGAAAGGGATTAAACGAATGATTTCAAGTACATTACAATATACGTTGATCGCTGTATTAATTTATTATTTTGCAACCATTTTATTGTTTTTGAAGAAAAAATCCATTTCGTTAAAATATACACTACTATGGATTTTTTCGGGATGCTTTATGGGAGCTTTAGTTATATGGCCAGAATTATTGCTATGGATTGTTAAATTGGTAGGAATTGAAAGTGAAATGAATGGACTTTTTGTTATTGCAATTGGATTTATTATGGTCATTCTAATGTCAATTACATCCATTGTTTCAAAACAAAGTGAAAAGATACGATTGTTAACACAAGAAATTGCTATTTTAGAAAAAAGAGTAAGGGAATTAGAGGAAAAGTAGAAACATGGAAAAAGTATCGTTAATTTTAACCACATATAATTCAGAGGAAAATTTACCAAAAACATTACAAAGTATTGAAGAACAAGATTATCCAAATATAGAGGTGGTAATAAAAGATGGCTGTTCTACAGATGGGACAATAGAACTTATCAAACAATACCAAAAACAGAGCAAACATAACGTTACTTATATCAGCGAAAAAGACCATGGGATTTATGAAGCAATGAATCGAGGATTTGAATTAAGTAGTGGAGAGGTAGTTGCATTTTTTAATGATACTTTTACAACAAAGAGTGCAATTACAAAATTAATGTATGCATTAAATAGTAAGGGAAATATATATCAAGGTGTTCATGCAGACTTGGTGTATGAAGAGAATGGAAATGTGATTCGTAAATGGAAAATGGGAGAAGGGTGCATAGAACAAGGATGGATGCCTGCGCATCCAACTCTATTTTTACGAAGAAGTGTTTATGAAGAATATGGATTATACAATACTACTTATAAGATAAGTTCTGATTATGAGTTTATCCTTCGTATCTTAAAAGATAAAAAAATAGGACTTGCTTATTTGGAAGAAGTCCTAGTATCTATGTTTTATGGTGGAACGAGTAATGGTTCTTTAAAAAATTATTGGATTTCTACAGTAGAAGGATATCGAGCATTAAAATATAATAAAGTACGCTATCCTTTGAAGATTACAATATTTCGTATTTGGAGAGTACTAAAACAGTTTTTTTAAAGAAAAATCTTATTATCTACGTAATAAAAGAGAAAGACGTAAAGCTAATTCACCACCAAGCGTAGGACGAAAAGTGTGAGGGAAGAAAAGTAATTTAAAATAAGAAGACCAGGAGTTTTTACTAGAAATAATATGTTTTAGTAATGCCTGGTCTTTTTTTGTAAGATCTTCTTTAAACTCTTTGTAAAAATGAGTACAAAAAAAACGATAATCAGAAATTCCACTTCCAAGAATATCATGACGAATCCATTTTAGGATCAATTGTAATTTATTAGAGTTGGCATAAGTAACCGTACTGGTGTGGCGTCTATATTTAGCTGTTACACAAGAATCATATACAATTTCTCCAAATTCTGCCGCAATCTTTTGACATAATCCATCATGCGGAATTCCTTCTAAAGAGCAAACAGACAATGCTTTTGTTCGTAATGTTTCATTGAGTAAAATGGTAAAGCCAAAGGCAGGTGTATAAAATAACACATCTTTAAATTGGATTGGTGTGTTTAGTTTTGGTGCATTGCCTGTAAATTCTAATGTTTCATTGTAATAGGCGTAAGAGGACGTATATAAAAGAGGACGTGTTTCTTCTTTTTTTTGTAGTGCATAGACGCCGCGTTCTACTTTGTTAGGATACCAAATATCATCTTGATCACAGAATGCATAAAAAGCAGCTGGTTCACAAGTTCGAAGTAAGGTCCAAAAACTTTGTTCATAGCCTATATTTCCTAAGGAATCTTTTAAGAATACAATATGGTTATATTTATTTGTATAGTTTGCAATAATACTAAGTGTATTATCACTAGAACCATCATCGCGAATATATATTTTAATAAAAGGATACGTTTGTGCAAGTAAACTATCTAATTGTTCGGCAAGATATGCTTCTCCGTTATAAGTAGAGAGTAAAATATGAACGGTAATAGGAGGAATCATAATAATCCTTTCTGCTTAAGGTTTTATTAAGCTATAGTATAGTGAGAGGTACTGTGAGGAAAAACAAGATTCTGTATAATGCTCTAAAAAATGCGCTTGGCATTCCTCGGAAGAATAAGAATCCAATTGATCAATCGCTAGAAATAATTCTGCAATGTCACCTTGTCCAACAACTGCGCCACAATTAGAAGAGATAGCCTCACCACTTCCCCCAGATTGAAAGGTAACAACAGGTGTCCCACAAGCAAGTGATTCTAAGTTTGTAGTAGGAAAGTTATCTTCTAATGTAGGATTAACAAATAAAGATGCAATATTAAAAAAGTGACGCAATTCATCGCGTGTTTTGGTACGTCCTAATGGCAATACGGTATCCGTATCGTATTTTTTCTTAAAGTATTTTATTTGACGTGCGTTTAAACCAATTAATATAACTTGGAATTCCTCGCGATAGGTATCGGCTATTGCTTCAAAATAGAGCAACCCTTTTCTCTTATCCCAAACATTACAAACGCCTAGAAGGATTTTTTTATGAGGGTGGATTGCATATATTTTTTGTAATTTTTGTAAGGATTTTTTTTCGTCTTCTTTAAAAAACAAAGTAGGATCAATTCCATTTGCAATGACATGAACTGGATAATCTTTTAAGAAGGAATGTAATACATTATCTTTTAACCAATTGCTAGGTGTCACAAGTGTTAAATTTGGGACATTACAAAATGCTTCTTTTTTTCGTGCATAATTTGATTTACTAGCATCGAATAGAAGGGCGTAGGGATATGTTGTACGATGAATACGACAATTTTTACAACCTGATTTCCATTTAGAACAGCTAATGCTATCGAAATAGGCACAATGGCCAGTAAATGACCAACAATCATGAAGCGTCCAAACAATTGGAATATTTGTAGTTTTAAGGTATTCAAATAAAAGTTCTATATTTAAATAAAAACCATGTAAATTATGCATATGAATGAGATCAGGTTGATACTCCTTGATCCATTTAATGAATTGTTTTGTTGTATAGTCTGAATAAAAACCAGCTTTTCCATAAATAAAATTTCCTAAAACATGGAAATAAAAATCTGGGGAATTACCAAATTTATGGGAAGAGATACCATGTGGAGAGCCATTTCGACCATATGCTATGCAATTTGTAATGGAATGTTTCTCCATTTCTCTAGAAAGACTATGCATAATTGTAGCAATACTTCCACTTTTACCCACTGTATTTATTTGAAGAATTTTCATAAGCACCTCGATTTTGTGTTCTTTATAATAGATAGTAACGCAATTATATATATAAATGCAAGATGGAAATTATGAAATTATGAAAATGTATTATTCGTAAGTGTAAAATAATAGTTGGCAAATAAAATAGGAAGTAGAGAAAATCCCTACTTCCCAATCATACAATTTTTCTTTATGATATTAACGACGAAGTAAATACGTAAAGGAGACTGTATGATGAATACTATTGTAAACG
>JBOFWM010000101.1:0-9131 GCA_051653625.1 Lachnospiraceae bacterium | reverse complement strand
AAGTAACTTTATCTCCAAATTCTTTTAATCGTTCACTTGCCGCTTTAATAGCGTCTTCATCTTGATCTATTCCAATAAAACGACCCTTTTCATTTAATCTTTGACAAACATGATATGCATGTCCTCCACCACCAAGTGTTCCATCTACATAAATACCATCTTTTTTAATATTAAGTCCGTCTATTGTTTCATCTAATAAAACAGATATATGTTTAAATTCCACTAATTTCACCCCTTCTTAATCACACTTTAGATATTTAATCCTAATTCTGCCATGTGTTCAGCAATATCGTCCATATCGTCATATGTTGAGGCTTCTTCCCAAAGTTCTTTACTCCATACCTCTACTCTATTTGCAACACCAATTAAAACGACTTCTTTTGTTAATTGTGCAAATTCACGTAAAGAAGTTGGTACTAAAATTCTACCTTGCTTATCTACAGTAACTTCTCCTGCACCAGCTAAAAAGAATCTTGTAAATTTTCTCGCATCTTTTGTTGTGATTGGAAGGGTTCGTAATTTTTCTTCAAAAGCATTCCATTCTTTTTTATCATAAATAAAAAGACAACCATCTAATCCTTTTGTGATAAAGAATTCTTCACCTAAATCTTCGCGAAATTTTGCAGGAATAATGAGACGCCCTTTCGTATCAATCGTATGATTATACTCACCTATAAACATAATTGAATGCGCCTCCCTTCACCTAAATTTCTTCGGTGAATTAATGATTATCTACCACTTTTAACCACTTGCCACCACTTTCCACCACTTTAAAATCAATTTTAGCTTAAATATAACAGAAATGCAAGCAAAAAACATAAAAAAAACCGTATTGAAATTTTAAATTTCAATACGGTTCTATATGTTCTATCTATTTCTTTATAAACACACTATTTTTCTATACATTAAATCGGAATAAAATAACATCTCCATCTTTTACAACATACTCTTTCCCCTCGATTCCCACAAGACCTTTTTCTTTTGCTTGTGCTAACGAGCCATTATGTTCAAGTAAATGTTCATAATGTACCACTTCTGCTTTAATAAATCCACGTTCAAAATCTGTATGAATTTTCCCAGCTGCTTGTGGTGCCTTTGTCCCATTTTTAATCGTCCATGCTCTAGTTTCATCTTCTCCTGCCGTTAAGTAACTAATTAATCCAAGAATATGATAACTTGCTTTAATTAATTTTTCTAATCCTGATTCACTCAACCCTAGATCTTCTAAAAACATTGCTTTTTCATCATCATCTAATTCTGATATTTCTTGTTCTATTTTTGCACAAATAACAAAAACTTCACTATTATTTTCTTTTGCATACTCACGAACACTTTTTACACCTTCATTATTGATTCCATCCTCAGCCAATTCTTCTTCTGCAACATTTGTAGCATAAATAACTGGTTTTTGTGTTAATAATTGGAAGGAGTGAAGAAGTACTTCCTCTTCTTCATCTTCTGATTCATACGATTTTGCTAATTTTCCATCTTCTAAAATCACTTTTATTTTCTTTAATAATTCAACTTCTTTTACTAAAGTTTTATCCATTCTTGAAGCTTTTTCTACTTTTGTCAATCTTCTTTCTAAAATATCTAAATCCGAAAAAATAAGTTCAAAATTTATTGTTTCAATATCTCGAATCGGATTAATATTTCCATCTACATGAACTATATTTTCATCTTCAAAACATCGAACAACATGAACAATTGCATCTACTTCACGAATATTACTTAGAAATTGATTTCCAAGTCCTTCTCCTTTTGAAGCTCCTTTTACAAGTCCTGCGATATCTACAAATTCAATAGCAGCTGGTGTTACTTTTTTTGATTTATATAAATCTCCCAAAAGCTTAAGGCGCTTATCTGGTACCGCTACAATTCCAACATTTGGATCAATTGTACAAAATGGATAATTTGCACTTTCCGCCCCAGCTTTTGTTAATGAATTAAATAATGTACTCTTTCCTACATTTGGCAATCCAACAATTCCTAATTTCATTTATGATACTCCTCCTTAAAAACCTTTCTTCTAAGGTCTTTACCTTTTCTTAATAATTCAGTATCCAATATACCATAAAGAGCCAAAAAAGTAAATTCTTATATTGTAACAATATACGATGCATTTTCCCACATACTGGTATGCTTATTTTTATACAAATTGGCACTTTCAATAAATCCAGACTTGCATATAATAAATGAAAGCTAGCGAATAATATTACGAAAAAAATTTGGAGGAACTGTATGAAAAATCAATCTACAAAAAAAATAGCATTTACAGCATTAATGGCAGCTTTATCCTATGTTGTATTTACATTTTTACAAATTAAAATCCCACTTCCTGGTGGTGATGCTACATCCATTCACCTTGGTAACGCCATTTGTGTACTTGGTGCCTTATTGCTTGGAGGAGCATACGGCGGATTAGGTGGCGCACTTGGTATGACAATAGGCGATTTATTGGACCCAGTTTATATTATTTATGCACCAAAAACTTTTGTTTTAAAACTTTGTATTGGTTTAATTGTTGGACTTATTGCACACAAGTTTGGAAAGATTACAAAGGAAACCGATCATAAAAAAGTATTTTTCTATGTAACACTTGCTACCATCGGTGGACTTTTATTTAATGTAATTTTTGATCCTCTTATTTCTTATTACTACAAGTTATTTATCTTAGGAAAACCCGTTGCCGAACTTACATTGGCTTGGAACATTACTGCGACAAGTATTAATGCTGTAACATCAAGTTTTGTATCCGTTATTGCATATATGGCACTTAGACCCGCACTAAAAAAAGCAGATTTATTCTTTGAACTATAAATAAAAGAGAGCAAACTTAATAGCGTTTGCTCTCTTTTATTTCTTCAAATATTTTTTTATAATTTTCATAACGAATGTTGTGTATCTTATTCTTTTCCACAGCATCTTTTACTACACATTCCGGTTCATGAATATGGGTACAGCTTTTATATTTGCACTGATCTAAATATGCAAGAAATTCATGATATGCATATTTCAATTCTTCTTTTTCCATCTTTCCTACCATTAAAGAGCTAAATCCTGGTGTATCAAATATAAACGTATGATCATTAATTGTAATCAATTCTGAATGACGTGTCGTATGTTTTCCACGTTCTATTTTTTCACTAATATTTCCCGTTTCCATATTTACATTTGATTGCAATAAATTAATCAAAGAAGATTTCCCAACACCGCTTGGACCTGCAACTGTAGTTACTTTTCCTTCTAAGGTTTCCTTTATTTCCTCTAATCCATGTTCGGACTGTGCGCTTGAAAAAATGACTTGGCATCCACTATTTTTGTAAATTTCACGAATTTCTTCTTTTTTTTCTTCTGTAATAAGGTCTGACTTATTAAAACATATAATACAAGGAATGTCTTTTTGATCCATCATAATAAGAAAGCGATCTAATAAATTAAAATTTGGTTCTGGCATTGCTAGCGCAAATATAATCATAGACTGATCTACATTTGCTACTGCTGGTCTTATTAATTCATTTTTTCTTTTTAGAATCGTATTAATATTTCCCTTTTTTTCTTTCTCATCTAGAATATCTAAAGAAACATGATCCCCTACTAGTGGTTTTATCGATTGATTACGAAATACCCCTTTCGCCTTACATTCATAGATTCCTTTTTCTGAAACATAAACGTAATAAAACCCTGCTATTCCTTTAATTATTTTTCCATTTATCATCTTTATTCCTTTGCAAAACGTACACTTCTTTGTATGCTTCTTTCTTCTGTTGAGCCAGGAGTCGTTATTACTTCTCCATTTTCATTAGTTACCGAACTTCCAGGAACATCAACCGTATAAATAAATGTAATAATTCCATCTTCGGCACCTTTAATACCTGTAATATTTAAATTTAATGGAAATGTTGTCGTATTAGTACGATAAATTTCAGTCCCCACACTCGTATTTAAAATAACTGTAGTTTGAATTCCAGTTCTATAATTTTCATCTTCTTCTCCTGGTCCTGCAATACTACCAACAAAACTATAACTACTTTCTCCTACGCCAATACTAATTTTTAAATCAATAACTGTACCTTTTTTTACTCTAGAACCCACTGAATAACTCTGGTAACATACTTTATCAATTAATGACTCATCGCTATTTGTTGTTTGTTCGATACTTCCAGCTTCAAGGCCCAATTCTTTTAATCTTAATACTGCATCCATTTCTGATGATCCTATTAAATTTGGAACGGATACAGATTCTTCTTCATTTGGTCCTAAACTTGAAACTAAAATAACAGTATCACCTAATTTCCCCTTTTCATTTGCCATAGGTGTTTGTGAAATAATATGATCTTTTGCTATTTCTGGATCATGTTGCGAACTTGCATATTCTACTTGAAATCCTTTGTCTTGTAAAAGCGTAACTGCCTCCGCCTTAGGACGCCCTAAAACGTTTGGTATTTCAACTTCACCTTTACCAGACTCTTGTTCTGACGCATCTTCACTACTGTTTGTAGCTTCTTGTGTTGTTTCTTCTTGTGCATTTGTACTAGAAGAAAAATCAAACACTCCTACCGCTCTTCCAACAAGAAAAATCACAATCACACCAATCAAAATAGCTGCAATAACGGCTAAAATAGTTGTTATTTTTTCCATCTTTGAATCTTCTGGTTCTTCTTCCTCTTCTTCTAATTCATCAACAGCATTCTTTTCTATTTTTGACTTAGTATTATTTAATCGAATTGCTTGATTAGATTGTGCAACTTGTTTGATTTGATTCATATCCTGATTTGATATAAATTTTGTGCTTGCCTCTTCATCTGGATCTACCATTTTCACAAAATCTGCATCAGGATTCATTAAAGAACGTTTTAAATCTTGTATTAATTCTCCCATTGAATTATATCTACGATCTGGGCTTTTTTGTGTACACTTACTTAGAATTTGCTCTACACTACGTGGAATTTCATTTACGTATTCTCTAGGTGATGGCATTGGTTCTTGTATATGTTTAATGGCAATTGCAACAGTTGTATCACCATTAAATGGTACACGCCCTGTAAGCATTTCAAATAATGTGATTCCCAAAGAATAAATATCACTTTTTTCATCACTAAATCCGCCTCTTGCTTGCTCTGGGGAAGTGTAATGAACAGAACCCATAACATTTGATGTAATTGTATCACTTGTTGCAGCCTTTGCAATTCCAAAATCTGCAACTTTAACCTTTCCATCTTTTGAAATAATAATATTTTGTGGTTTTATATCTCTGTGAATAATATGGTTATTATGTGCAGCTTCAATCCCCATAGAAATTTGAATTGCAATACTAACTGCTTCTTTTACAGAAATACGTGCTTTTTTTTCTATATATTTTTTTAATGTGATTCCTTCTACTAACTCCATAACAATAAAATAAATCCCATTTTCGTTCCCAACATCATACACATTTGTAATATTAGGATGCATAAGCCCTGCTGCCGCTTGTGCTTCTACTTTAAATTTCGATACAAAATTCTCATTCTCACTAAATTCTTGTTTCAGTACTTTTACCGCTACCATACGATTTAACTTATGGCATTTTGCTTTATAAACATCTGACATCCCGCCCGTTCCGATTTTTTCTAAAATCTCATAGCGATCGCCAATCATCATTCCAATTTTAATCATGAATTGCCTCCATTACATGTTTCTCATTACTTTGTGAAATAATTATAATTCCCAGATTATCCATACCACCATTTTCATTAGCAAGTTTTACTAAGTCTTCTGCTTTTTTCGCCGTACTAATTGGTTTTTTCATAATGTTAAATATTTCATTATCTGGCACCATATTTGTTAAGCCATCTGTACACATTAATATTTCATCATTTGGCTTAAGCAAAATTTTGAAAAAGTCTACGTCTAATTCCTCCGTTGCACCAATTGCTCTAGTTATTATATTCTTATCTGGATGCATTCTTGCTTCTTCTTGTTTTATTCCACCTAATCGAACCATTTCTGCAACTAATGAATGATCTTTTGTAATTTGTTCTATTGTATCTCGAACAATATATAGCCTACTATCTCCTATATTTGCAACATGAAGAAATTTATTCACTATAGTTGCTGCTACCATAGTTGTTCCCATACCATGTAAATCTTCATATTCTAATGCTTTTTTTCTGATAAAATCATTGGCACAAAAAAAACCATGACGAATAATATCTTCTACATTTTCCTCATGTTCCATTTTTGATAATCCAATATTTTCAACAATTTTTTTTACAGCAAATTTCGAAGCATAATCACCTGCATTATGCCCTCCCATTCCATCTGCTACTAAAAACAAATTTGGTAATGCTCCTATAGAAACAGTAGAAGTAAATACATAATCTTGATTATTTCTTCTTTTTTGTCCTATATCTGTAATTGAAACTACATTTAACATACTTTATCCTATCTTTACTTGTTTGTTTCTTCTATATAACTTCTACGTAATTGTCCACAGGCACCATCAATATCACGCCCCATTTCTCTTCTTATAGTAACATTTATTTTATTTTTTTCAAGTTTATTTTTAAATGCCTCTATACGACTCATATTTGATTGCCTAAAATCACGCTCTTTAATCGGATTTACTGGAATCAAATTCACATGACAATTTATCCCTTTTAAAAGTTCTATCAACTCTGTAGCGTCTTCCATACTATCATTTACATTTTCCACCAAACTATACTCAAATGTTAAACGTCTTTTTGTTTGCTCAAAATAAAATTTACAGGCTTTTATTACCTCATCTAATGAATATTTATTCGCAATAGGCATTAATACTTTTCTTTTTTCATCTGTAGTTGCATGTAAAGATAACGCTAATGTTATTTGTAAAGATTCTTCTGCCAATTTTTTAATCATTGGCACAATCCCACATGTAGAAACCGTGATATTTCTCTGACTAATATGATACCCTTCTTCATTCGAAATCATATCTATAAATTGTACGACTGCATCATAATTATCTAATGGTTCTCCTGCTCCCATTAAAACAATATTAGAAACTCGTTCTTTTGTATCTAATATAATGGAATATATTTGATCTAATAATTCTCCAACTTCTAAATTACGTTCTAATCCATCAATTGTAGAGGCACAAAACTTACATCCCATCCTACAACCTATTTGCGTAGAAATACAAACACTATTTCCATGGAGATATTTCATAAAAACACTCTCTACCATATGTCCATCTGGTAATCGATGTAAATATTTTCTTGTATGATCAATCTTTGATTCTTGCACTTTTTCAATTTGAAGTGTTGTAAGCGTGAATTTTTCCTTTAATGCATTCCGAAGATTTTGTGAAATATTCGTCATTTCATCAAAGTCACGAATCATTTTTATATGAATCCACTCATATATTTGTTTACTACGAAATGGTTTTTCGCCCATTAATTCTAACTGTTCTTTTAATTGTTTTGCTGTTAAAGATTTAATATCCATGAAAAATCATTTACCCCTCTACTTTATTTTTCTAAGACGCGACATAAAAAAACCATCCGCTTTATGTATTCCAGGCAATAAAGTCAAGCCATATGTTGTATCTTCTTTTTGTAATTCCTCTGGCAAGCTCTCTTTTATATCTTCTACTATAAATCCATATTTTTCACATATATACTGAATCATTTCACAATTTTCTTCTTCTACAATTGTACATGTACTATATACAAGTGTTCCATTATTTTTTACATATTGAACGACAGTATCAATAATCTCTTTTTGTAATCTCGTAATCTCCATTAAAGACTCTGGTGTTGCATGATATTTTATATCACTCTTTTTCCCAATTACACCAAGTCCAGAACAAGGAACATCTAATAAAACAATATCATATTGATTGATGCATGACTCATCTAATACTCGAGCATCAAAGACCTGTGTTTCTAAATTGGTAAGTTTCATTCTCTCCATTGATTCCTCAATAAATCTTATTTTATAGTCGGAAACATCTCTAGAAATAACATGACCTGTTCCTTTTAATTTTTCTGCAACATGAAGACTTTTTCCTCCTGGTGCTGCACAAACATCTAATATTTGATCTTCTTCTTTAACTTTTGCAATTTCACCGACAAGCATACTACTTACATCTTGTACTGTGAAATCTCCTTCTAAAAATCCTGGAACTTCTTTTATATTAAAAGCATGTTTTAACTGATAAGCATACAATAAATATGGATGTACCGTCCATTCCACTCCATGTTCTTCAAACGCCAGCAAACGTTTCTTTAATTCTTCTCCAACAATAGATTCTTTCATTCGTATTGTAATGGAACGTTCTTCTAAAAAACCTTCTAAAATAGATACCGTCTTTTCCACTCCAAATTCTTTTTGCCATTTTTCCACAAGAAATTGTGGCATAGAATACATAATAGACATGTACTTTATCGGATCTTTTTCTCTATCTGGATATTGCAATTCCTCTTTTTTTCTTACAATGTTTCTAAGGACACCATTTACAAATCCTTTAAGCGCTGTATATTTTTTCTTCTGTGTTAATTTTACTGCCTCATTGCATGCAGCAGAATCTGGCACATGGTCTAAAAATAAAATTTGATATACGGCCATTCGCATAATTGCTCGAATGGCTGGTTTCATCTTTTGTACTTTAACACTTGAAAATTGCTCAATAACATAGTCAATCTGAATCGTTCTTTCAACAGTTCCGTCTACACACTTCTTAATAAATGCCTTTTCTCTATTATCTAAATAATTATATTTATCTAATACATTTTTCACAACGATATGGCTATATTCTTTATTTCCAAAAATTTCAAGGAGCATTTCTAAAATAATTTCTCTGCTATTCATCTAATCTCTACTCCTATTCCCAAACAACATTACGAGTCGTAATAGTTGCAGAATAGAAGCCGCTGCCGCTGCCACATATGTCATTGCTGCTGCCGATAATACTTTTTTACTACCCTCTATTTCTTGTTGCCCTAAAATTCCATATCGCTCTAACATTCCAAGTGCTCTACTTGATGCATTAAATTCTACAGGCAATGTTACTAATTGAAAAAATACAGCCAAAGAAAAAACCCAAATTCCAATTTGAATTAATACAACATTGTAACTTAATAATATTCCTAATATAACAAGTGGAAGTCCTA
>JBOFWM010000100.1:0-9816 GCA_051653625.1 Lachnospiraceae bacterium | reverse complement strand
CAATTTACCACTCCTTTTGGAAATGGAGAAGGAGAGCTTGCAGTAGAAGCAGGGAGATATCGAATTTTATGGGCACCAGTATGTCCTTGGGCACATCGAGCGATTATTGTGAGAAGTTTATTAGGGTTAGAGAATGTTATCAGTGTTGGAAAAGCGGACCCTAAGAGGCCCAATATTGAAAGAAGCGATTGGGCGTTTACATTAGATGAGGATAACGTAGACCCAGTACTTAATATTCATTATGTAAGTGAAGTATATTTAAACGCTGATTCTAAGTATCAAGGTAGATTTACAGTTCCAGCAGTGGTAGATTTGCAAACTAAAAAAGTAGTAAATAATGATTATTTTAAAATGACAAATTATTTAGAAACAGTCTGGAAGCCATTTCATAGGGAAGGTGCACCGGATTTATATCCAGATCATCTGAGAAAAGAAATAGATGAATTGAATGATATAATTTTTCACGAAGTAAATAATGGCGTATATAAGGCAGGATTTGCAAGAAGTCAAGAAGCATATGAAGAAGCCTATGATTTGATTTTTAATAGATTGGATTGGTTAGAAGAGAAACTTTCCCATCAACGATATTTGTTTGGAAATGAAATAACAGATGCAGATGTTAGATTGTATGTAACGTTGGCTCGATTTGACGTAGCTTATTATAATGCATTTCGTGTTAATAAAAAAAGATTAGTGGATTATCCAAATCTTTGGGCTTATGCAAGAGATTTGTATCAAACACCAGGTTTTGGTGCTACTACTGATTTTGAAGGAATTAAGAAGCATTATCATTTGGATTGTCAGTCTAATAATGAATATCAACTGATACCAAAAGGGCCAGATGTATCGATTTGGAATAGCCCACATGGACGTAAAGAAAAGTTTACAAATTTGAAATAGAGATTATGAAGTAATAAGAAAGATACAAAAGCACATATTTGCATAAAGCAGATAGGTGTTTTTATTTTTTTAAATAAAGAGCGATGAAAATTAAATTAAAAAAAAGATTGACTTATTTTGAGAATGATGTATTATTGTATTAATTGGATAATACAGTAATACAATAAGGAGGAATCAAAATGGATCATAGAAATAATTGGATTTTAAATTCTGACCGCCCCATCTACATACAGATTGTAGAAATTATTCAGCAATCTATTGTAAGTGGTGTGTACAAACCAGGTGACAGAGTTTTGAGTGTAAGAGAGATGGCTTCTATTGCGAATGTCAATCCAAATACAATGCAAAAAGCGTTTGCAGAGCTAGAACGTCGAGAACTTATTATTACACAACGTACAAACGGGAGAACAGTAACGGAGGACACTAAATTGATTGAAAAACTTAAAAAGGAATTAGCAACAGAAGAGATTCAAAGTTTTGTGAAAAAGATGATAGACCTTGGATTTGAAAAAAAAGAAATAGAAGTATTATTTGAAAGCATTATAAAGGAGGAGTTATAGATGGAAAATTTTGTACAAATTACAAATGTGACAAAGCATTATCCTAATCATGCAAATGCTATAAATAACTTGTCATTAAATATTAGCAGAGGAAAAATCATTGGTTTATTAGGACCAAATGGAAGTGGGAAAACAACTTTAATTAAAATGCTAACAGGGCTGCTTGTTCCATCAAGTGGTGAATTACATATTAACAATGAAAAACCGAATTATCTTACAAAGGCAGATGTTTCTTATTTGCCGGAACGTACTTATTTTCAAGATAATTTAAAAATTTCAGAATTGATTTCATTTTTTGAAGATTTTTATGAGAATTTTAGAAAAGATGTTGCTTATGAAATGTTGAAGAATCTAGATATTTCACCAAGTGATAGATTTAAAACATTATCAAAAGGCACGAAAGAAAAAGTACAATTAATCTTAGTGATGAGTCGAGATGCTCAATTATTTATTTTAGATGAACCAATCGCAGGTGTGGATCCAGCGGCTAGAGATTATATTTTGAAAACAATTATTACTAATTATAATGAAAATGCAACCATAATATTATCTACACATCTAATTAGTGATATTGAAAATATTCTTGATGAAGTGATTTTTATCAAAAATGGAGACTTAGTATTGCATTCTTCCGTTGAATCATTACGAGAAGAATTAGGAAAATCTATCGATACTTATTTTAGGGAGGTGTTTGCATGTTAATAAAATTGTTAAAACATGAATGGATAGCAGTGAGAGGATTTTTATTTTGTGTTTGTATTTCGATGATTATATCTACAGTAATTAGTGGAACAACTTTTTATACCCCACTTTGGAATAGTAACAATGATGTATCCAATATTATAGCAGCTATATTACTTGCTTTTAATCTTCTTACGTTAGCTGTTGGAAGCTTCGCAACATATATATATTGTGCTATACGTTTTTATAAGAATTTATTTCAAGACGAAGGATATCTTATGCATACGTTACCAGTAAAAAGTTGGCAACTTATATTATCGAAATTAGTTCTTGCAAGCATTCTTCAAATAGTTACTTTTATCACTTTGTTATTTTCTATGTTTGGATTATTATATTCCTCAACATTACGTTTTAATTCTTGTGAAGAATGGCAAAATCATTTTCAAATATATTTTACTTCTGAGTTTCAATTATTAATAAAGGAGATAAACCTTAATCTTCCAATGTTTATTGTATTAATATTAATTTGTTCTTTTGTTTCTATCATTTCTTCGATATTAACGATTTATGTCTCTATTTCCATTGGACAAGTTTTTTCGAAATCAAAAATTTTGTTTTCCATAATTACATATTTCGTAATTAATATTGTGGTTCAATTTTTTACAACTATTTTACTTACCACATTAAATATTACCAATATATCTGATGTGCAAATTGGCATGAGCAATAACCTTGTAGATGAAATTTCTATTGTGGTAAAATACTTAAGTGATACAATGATTGTATCTGTTATAATAAGCATAATCTTTTGTATTATGTTTTATATCTTAACAAATTATTTTATGTCACATAAACTAAACTTAGAATAAATAAGAAGTTAACTTAATCTAGAACTAATATGAAAAGGACACTTATAAAAGTGTCCTTTTCATATTAGGCTTTTGTAAGCTTTCTTCTCATTCTTCGAGGTTTAGAAGCTTCAGGTCCTAAACGAGTGATTCTATGTTTTTGGTATGATTCGAAGTTTCCTTCATGCCAGAACCAGTTTGCAGGTTCTTCATCTGTACCTTCCCATGCTAAAATATGAGTTGCGATACGGTCAAGGAAGAAGCGATCATGGCTTATTACAACGGAGCAACCAGGGAAGTTGAGAAGTGCTTCTTCTAGGCTTGATAAAGTTGCAATATCTAAATCATTAGTAGGTTCATCTAATAAAATTAAGTTTCCACCTTCTTTTAAAGTCAAAGCTAAATTTAATCGGTTTCTTTCACCACCTGAAAGTACCCCAGCTTTCTTTTGTTGATCAGCACCTTTAAAACCAAAACCTGAAAGATAAGCTCTACTAGGGATTTTTGTATTTCCTACTTGAAGATAATCATGTCCACCAGAAACTATTTCCCAAAGAGTTTTATCGGGATCAAGTCCTGCTCTGTTTTGGTCAACATAAGAAATATGAACGGTTTCGCCAATTTCAAGAGAACCACTGGTCAGTTCTTCTAACCCTACAATTGTTTTAAATAGCGTTGTTTTACCAACACCATTAGGACCAATAATTCCAACAATACCACCTTGTGGAAGAGAAAAGGAAAGATCTTTAATTAAAGTATTATCGCCATAAGATTTACAAATATTATCTGCAACAATAACTTTCGTTCCAAGTCTTGAACCAACTTGTATTTTGATATCAGAAAAATCAATTTCTTTCATAGCAGCAGCTTCAGCTTCCATTTTTGCAAAACTTTCAAGACGAGCTTTACTTTTTGTTTGACGAGCTTTCGGAGAACTTCTAACCCAATCTAACTCAGCTTCAATTCTTTTTACAAGTTTTGCATGTTGTTGACCTTGAGAAACAAGACGAGCTGCTTTTGTTTCAAGATAAGTAGAGTAATTACCTTCGTATGGATAGAGTTGACCACGGTCAATTTCACAAATCCACCCAGCAACATTATCAAGAAAATATCGATCATGTGTTACTGCAAGAACAGCACCTGGATAGGTTTTTAAAAACTGTTCTAACCAAAGAACCGATTCCGCATCAAGGTGGTTTGTAGGTTCGTCTAGTAATAGTAAATCAGGCGCTTCTAGTAAAAGTTTACAAAGTGCAACACGACGTCGTTCTCCACCTGATAAAATACTAATTGGGGTATCAGAATCAGGACATTGAAGTGCATCCATAGCGATAGAAAGTTTACTATCAATATCCCATCCATCAGCAGCATCAATTTCAGCTTGTAAATTTCCCATTTCAGTCATTAAAGCATCAAAATCAGCATCAGGTTCACTCATTTCTTCGCCGATTTTATTAAAACGTTCTATTTTTGCTATCAATCCACTGAATGCCTGTCTAACATTTTCAATTACTGTTTTATCCTCATCAAGAGGAGGTTCTTGTTGGAGAATACCAACTGTAAAACCAGGTGTTAATCGTGCTTCACCTGCAGAAACTGTTTCTAGTCCTGCCATAACTTTTAACATTGTAGATTTACCCATTCCATTTGGTCCAACTACACCAATTTTTGCACCATAGTAAAATGAAAGAGATACATCGTCTAAAATAACTTTGGTTCCATGTGCTTTTCTTGCCTTATACATTTGGTAAATAAATTCTGCCATATTTTATTCCTACCTTATTATTAAATTATTAAATACAATATATTACATTGCAAGTATATCATATAACCTCTAAGTTGCAAATGTATAATCATAACAGCGCAATATATTTTAATAACAAAGTATTTGACATATCTTGTATTATCGTATACAATACTTAAAGCAAAGGCGCTAAAATCCATAATGATTAGAGGCGTCTTTTTATTATTTTATATTTAGTAAATAAAAATAGATAAAGTAGAAAAGAAAGGCATAAGGTTTTTGATATGGCAATGATTAAGTTAGAAAATGTAAACAAGTATTTTGGAGATTTGCATGTTCTGCAAAATATAAATTTGGAAGTGAAAGAAGGAGAGAAGTTAGTAATTATTGGCCCTTCTGGTTCTGGAAAGTCTACAACGGTTCGTTGTATGAATTTTTTAGAGGAACCTACAAGTGGGAAGGTTTTTATTGAGGGAAAAGAAATGACACATAAGAACAAGGTACATATCATTCGTGATACAACTTCAATGGTATTTCAACAATTTAATTTGTATCCTCATATGACAGTTCTTAAGAATTTAACATTGGCCCCAATGAAGCTACATCATAAATCAAAAGCAGAAGCAGAGAAGACCGCATATCATTATTTAGAGGTTGTTGGGTTAGTGGATAAAGCAAACGTGTATCCAACAACATTATCTGGAGGTCAGCAACAAAGAATTGCAATCGCAAGAGCATTATGTGCTGGAACAAAAATTATATTATTTGATGAACCAACATCAGCTCTTGATCCAGAAACAATTCAAGAAGTACTTGATGTAATGATTAAGTTGGCAAGTGAAAATATAACAATGGTAGTAGTTACTCATGAAATGGGATTTGCAAAACAAGTTGCAGATCGAGTAGTTTTTATGGCGGATGGACAAATATTAGAAGAAGGTACACCAGAACACTTTTTTGAAAATCCACAAAATGATCGTTTGAAACAATTCTTGGGAAAAATTATACGATAAAATAATGGATATACAATGGTATATTACTATTTTTATATAAAATTTAAGGAGGAAAAAGTTATGAAAAAGAAATTAGCACTATTAATGGTAGGCCTTATGACTACATGGATGTTGGTAGGATGTGGTTCTACAGAAACAAAAGAAACAACAGTAACAACTATTGAGGAAAGTGGAGATTCTACTACAGAAGGAACAACAGAATTTTCACCTGGCGTACAAGCGATTATTGATAGAGGAGTATTACATGTTGGTGTTAAAAATGCAGTACCTGGATTTGGGTATGAAGATATTTTAACAGGCGAATACACAGGTATGGAAATTGATTTAGCAGTTTTAATTGCAGAGTACTTAGGTGTAGAGTATGAATTTACAGCAGTTACAGCCGCTACACGTACTGAATTATTAGATTCTGGTGATTTAGATTGTGTACTTGCAACATTCACAATTACAGATGAAAGAAAAGCAAGTTGGGATTTCACAACACCTTATTTTATAGATGCGGTTACTGTTTTAGTTGAAGATGCAGCAGGAATTACTTCATTAGGTGATTTAGTAGATAAAAAAGTTGGAGTTTCTTCAGGTTCAAATTCAGCAAGAGCATTAACAGAAGCAATGATTGAAGCAGGATTAATTGAAGCAGAATTTGATAAAGAAACATTTGATGCAACTACTTGGTCAGAAGGCATTTCTTTCAGACAATATGATGACTATCCAGCAATTTCAACAGCTTTAAGTGCAAGTGAAGTTGATGCATTCTGTGTTGATAAATCAATTCTTGCAATTTATAAAACAGATGGACGTTCTTATATTGAAGAAAATTTTGCACCACAAGAATATGGAATTGCAACAAAGAAAGATTCTGATTTTTCAGCTTTGTGTGAAGAATTAATCACAAAGTGGTTGGCAGATGGAACAATTGATGGATTAATTTCAAAATATGGTTTAAATTAATCTTTTTAGTACATAAAAGTTGGCTTGGCCTATCTTAAATGCATTAAAAGATAGGTCAAGCAATTATCAAAATCATGTCTTTATAAAAAAACAAAATTATAAGTTTATTTTTTTATAAGAATATGAAAGAAATGGTAAGAAAAGAAAGGTAAGGGATATTAAGATGGAGAGTGTTTTTTCACCAGAAGCATGGTTGAAAGTGTGGAATTTTAGAGGAACCTTTGTGCATGGGTTTGAAAATACGTTGCAAACTGCTATTTTAGCATTAGTTATGTCGGTAATATTAGGAATTATATTTGGTTTAATGGCAACAAGTGGAAAATCAATTTTAAAATTAATTGCAAGAATTTATGTGGAATTAATACAAAATACACCACTTTTATTACAAATGTGTTTTTTGTATTATGCATTGGCTTTTTCTGGAAAAAGTATAGGGATCATAGCGACAGGGATTATAGCGCTTGGAATTTATCATGGTGCATATATGTCAGAAGTAATTAGAGCAGGGATTGAAGCTATTCCAAAAGGACAATTTGAAGCAGCGCATTCTCAAGGATTTGGATATATAAAAAGAATGTACTATATTATTTTACCACAAAGTATCAAAATCATTTTACCACCTATGGTAAATCAAATCGTTAATTTGATTAAAAATACCTCTTGTTTGTATATTGTGGGAGGGACAGATTTAATTTCTGTTACATATAGTTTTGTTACAGGTGCAACTACAGGAGGTGCCTATGCACCAGCATATATTTTAAGTGGCGTTATTTTCTTTGTCATGTGTTTTCCGCTTTCTATGCTAGCGAGCATATGGGAAAATTCGTTGAAAAAGCGAGAAGCTCGAACGAACACTGTTTAAAAAGAAAGGAATTTTAGAAAGATGGTAGAAATTCAAGGCAGTTTAGATATCATTACAAATCCAGCAGTTTTAACTTATATAGGAAAGGGAATTGCATTTACAATTGTAATTTCAGTAATAGCAGTATTATTAGGTTTACTTATCGGTTCCGTTTTAGCACTTTTAAGAAATTATTGCAACAAAGGATTTGCTCGAGTGTTCAAGTGGCTTTCCATTGCATACATAGAAATATTTAGAAATACACCATTATTACTTTGGATTTTTATATGTATCGTATTTTGTCCTTGTCCCTCATTTTTAGAAAAAAAGATGTTTGGCTTAACAGCAGTAGAAGTAAAGCTAATGTTTAAGGCGGCAATAGCGCTTATTTTATTCACCTCATCAGTAATAGCAGAAATTGTACGTGGAGGGTTAAATTCAGTTGCGCAGGGACAATTTGAGGCAGGACATTCTCAAGGGTTTAATGTAGTTCAAATTATGGGTTATATTATTTTACCACAAGCATATCGTAATATAGTACCAACTCTATTGAGTCAAGTTATTACTACAATCAAAGATTCCTCTTATCTTGCCAATGTAGCAGTCATTGAATTAATGTCAAGAGTAAGACAAATTATGAATGTTTCATATCAATATAATGGTTTTGGGACTACTAATGTTTCGGATGTATTTATACTCTTTGGTTTTGCAGCATGTATTTATTTTGTTATTAACTTTTCACTTTCCCTTTTAGTTCGATATATACAAAAAAGAAAAATAAATATGGTGCCAACAAGAGTTTCATAAAGTAAAGGTGGAGGATGACATGAAAAAATATGTAATTACAATATCAAGACAATTTGGAAGTATGGGAAGGTCTATTGCACAAAAAATTGCAAGAGATTTAGAGATTCCTTTTTATGATAGAGACATTGTAGAAGAAACTGCAAAACGTATGCAATTGCCAGTGTCACTTATAAGTGATACAGAAGAGACAGCAAAATCAATTTATACAAAACGCCAATATCCTTTGGGAATGGGAATTCCAAGTTTACAAGACGAAATTTTTATGGTTCAACAAAATATTATTCAAGATGTAGTAAATAAAGGTTCTTGTATTATAGTAGGAAGATGTGCAGATAGCATATTAAAAAATTATGAAAATAAATTGAGTGTATATATTTATGCGCCAGAGGAACAACGTTTGTCGAATTGTGTTAATCATTTAGGAATGGAAAAATCTGTTGCAGAAAAAATGATGAAGGCAGTTGATCATTCCAGAGAGAAATATAATAGAAAATATTGTTCAGAATATAAAAATGAATTTACAAATAAAGACATCATTATTAACAGTGGTAGCTTTGGTATAGATGGTACGGCCGCTATTATAAAGAATGTAATGAGAGAAAAAGGATTTATTCCATATTGATTATCAATATGGAATATTTTTTTGCATTTGCTATCAAAATGAATTTTTACATATTCATAATAAAGTAACGTATAATTATAAAAGAATTATGCCGTAAAAAAATTGCGGAAAGTATTGTTGCTTTTTCTTGAAACTGATATACTAATAAAGAAATATTAATTAAAGAAAGGTGATACAACTATGCTGAAGAAATTTCAAGTTAGTAATTATAAAAATTTTAAAGAACCAGTTCAAATCAGGTTCGATAAAATAGGAGGTTATCAATTTAATTCAGAATGTATTACTAATGATAATATAAGCAAAATGCTTATCTATGGTAGAAACGCAACTGGAAAAACAAATTTAGGTAAAGCATTGATGGATATTTTTGTTCAAATGTCTGGAGCATATTTCTATTCATTACAAAAAGGAAACTATTTAAATGCAGATTCAGATGAAAAGTTTGCAACATTTATTTATGAATTTCAATTCAAAGACGATAAAGTAAAATATGTTTATAAGAAACTATCAGAAACTGAATTATTAGATGAAGAGCTAATCATTAATGATAATAGAATTTTTTATTATAACTTCAATACTAAGGAATATGATTTTAATAATTTAAGTAAAATTGAAGCGGATACAGTCAATGTAGAACGATATTTACAAGGTGTAGATGTAGTCAATGTACAAGAGGATGAAAATCAAACCTTGCCTTTTTTACGTTGGATTATTAATAATACAGCACTTAAAGAAGATTCTATTTTATTATTTCTCAATGATTACATTAATAGAATGTCAATGATTGCAGTTGGTAATAGTGTATTAATGAAAACAAAAAGATTTTATGATTCTTTTTATAAAATACTT
>JBOFWM010000099.1:0-28767 GCA_051653625.1 Lachnospiraceae bacterium | reverse complement strand
TAACAGCTGGAGAAGTATTATCGAAAGATAACTCTGTAACATATGGTTATTATCAAAAAAATATTAAACCTGCACCTGCTGCAAAAAAAATAGGATATGTTTGTAAAATATGTGGATATATTCATGAAGAGAATACTCTGCCTAAAGATTTTATTTGTCCAATCTGCAAACATGGTGCAATTGATTTGTTTTTTCTTTTTCAAGAAATAAACTCATTGCAATACTAAATGGATTTAGAAAATTTTTGTTTCGTTTATTCTGTAAATTCTTTCATAACCTCTTCATATGCACTAAAAAATAATACTAATTCCTTTTCTAGTTTCAACTTTGGAGCTGCATCTTTTTTTAACCCATCTAATTCTGTTCTCATTTTTTGATTCAACTCTTCCTTATTCATACTCATCATACCAAATAACTTTGATCCATACGACTTATCTTCTTTACATAACGTATAATATAATCTAGCACTATTACAATATTCTTTATATAGAAATTCCTTTTCTTTCTCTCCATATGCATCAATCTCATTAATTAAAAGGTTTTCCGATATTTTTTTTGCTTCTTTTTCAATTCCTTTTGCAAAAAGTCCTCCACCATGTTTCACATAAGTGGAAATTGTTACAAAACTCAAAATAAAATAATCAATTCCATCTACCTCTTTTTCTCGTTTTGCATATCTTTTTTCAAAAATATTCTGCAAAAATTTTTTTTCTGATTCAGATACATTTTCTAGCTGTTCCAAAAGAGCTTTTCTTTTTTCTTTCTTTATTTCTTTGAAATATAATTCTAAATTCATACTCTTCTCCATTCGTACATTTATTTAGAATTGTATCATATAATAAGGATAAATCCTAATATAATTATGAGTTAAAAGTTAGTTATCCATTGATATCTAACTCATGTCTTTTATATATATTCCATTCTGTTTTATAAATCCAACTTTCTTCAAATAAGATTCATGCTTTTCATAATTTCCACAAAAAGCAATTCTTTTGATTCCTTGCTCTAATAATTTTGCATATAAAAACTTTCCAACAGAACAATCCCTATAAGTTGGTGTAGAATAATCTAAACTCACCTCAATCGTATCTTTACTTAGTTTCCCTATCATAACACCTGCTGGCGTTGCATCGCAAAAAACTACAAAACAAGCATCGTAAATTTGTTCATCCACACAAAAATCCGGAAAAAAATGTTTGATATCTTCTTGATAATATAATAATATCTTTTGCAACACAGCATCTTCTTTTTTACTTTTTATTACACTATAATGCGGACTATTTTTTGCAACTTTTACTAAGTAATACATATTAATTACTATCAAAAAAATATTCATTATTGCTGTCGGATAAGATTTTATTGTTATTGCATAAATAACATAAATAAAAGCTCCAATTGCATTAATAATCCTTAATTTTACTACTGAAGACATTAAAAGTGATATTAAAACAAGTACGGATGCAAGATATCCTATTAACTCTATAACTGTACTCACTGTCATGGTATCCTCCTACGATTTTTTATTTCACATTAGTATATGATTATACCTTTTCTTTTGGATTTGTCAAATATGATTTAATATGTTTTGCTCGCTAAATAGAAATTTTTTGCATCCATAGAAAATTCATCGTCATAATAGCTAATAAGGAGGCTAACTACACGTCCATAACTTAAACTTCCATCAGAAATTCCATTTAATAACAATGTTACATCTACAAATGTTTGTGCCGCCTCTTTTACTTTTTCGGTTTTCACTACACTCTTTTTCTCCACTTCATTCCATGCTTCTTTTGTCAAAAACACATTATCTTTTTTTACGAGCGATGATATCTTTTCATACGAATAATAAATCTCTTTATTTTTATTGATAGAATTATAAAAATCACTATCTATATAATTTAAGACACTTAAATATCCACTATATTGAAAGAATAAATCATCCGATCGAATACACGCCAAAAATGAAATCAAATTTGCTTCATCTTCATATAATACACCTTTTGTATGTGCCAATTCATGACACATTGTAGCTGGAATATTTGTAATATACATAACATCATTGTAATTTGCTTCTAACGAAAACGGGAAATAGTATCCTTGCATATATTGTTGACTTATAAATGGCGAAGATATAAGCGCCTTCGGAGTCGAATAAAATCCATCGAGTACTGGATAACTTTCTCCTAATTTTTTCATGCTTTTGATTGCAACTTCTTCCATATCACCATTGTATATTACATTTCCATTTTCATCTCTCTCCATATAAGTGGCAAGGTCATTTGCTCGCTCTACAATGTAATTACGTAAATAGATCAAATCCTCTAATGTTCGAACTTCATTTTCATTCAAATCATATTTACTCCCAAAATCTGATACATGATATAATATAAAACAATTAAGTGTTTGTATCAAAAATATAATACTTAAAATCCATGCAACAGATTTTCTATAATATTTAAAGATTTTATTATTTTTCCTTTTGTATAAGTGTGCAAAAACTTCCACAAAAACGGCAATAATCAACCATATAATTCCCACTATAATCATTATTTCTCCTACTGAAAATGGAAAAAAACTAAATATTCTGCCGTACGTTCCATTTATTATAGGAAATAAAACTTCTAAATACCAATCACAAAATACAGTGCTTACCCAAGAAAGAATATTTAAGATAAGTGCTATAACAAACACTGCAAAAGGACCATACAATCTCTTTTTCTTCATACCTTATCCACCTTGTAATACGACTTTTCTCTAGTATAACCAATAGGTATGAATTAGCAGTAACTTGATGTAAACATTTTGTTAATATTGTCTTAATTTTCTTTTAATATATATTTTTTTTGGTAATATTATCTAATTTTTAATACTGTCTTCTACGCATAGTGCTCCCCATCCAACTTGAGGATTTGGCCACTTTCTATAACCAGGCAGTCTTTTTGCACCTTTAATAAGAAATGCTTTCAATTTCTCACCATATAAATACGGATCATTTCCTTTTATTATTCCATATTCCATAAGTAGCGCAACACTTCCTGTTACAATAGGTGTTGCAAATGAGGTTCCAGTTACTGTCGTTTCATTTCCTCTAGGTCCAACAGTTTGTATTGCGACACCAGGAGCTACAAGATCTGGTTTAACTAATGTCCGAATAGAACTTGTATTATCATTAATAAAATCACCTCTTCCCGAAAAATCTGCATACGCTTCATATTCTATTTGATATGCCCCAACTGTAATAACCTTACTGGCAGTTGAAGGAATGGTGAGTGTCAAACTAGGACTTGGTTTAAAAAAACGAGTACTTAAATTACGAATACCTGAAGAAGGAAGATAACATTGTACATTTCCGCTTATTATTTTATAAGGACGCAATTTCAGCTTCCATATTCCCCTCTCAAGATAAGAATCATTGGCAATAAAATCAAAAAATATTTCTTGATTAACCGAATATGGCATAGGCATTCCAATATAGACCAAAATTGTCATATTTTTATATATAAGACGTTTTGTTCCCTCTCGCATCCCTTCAATAATAAACTGACTTCCATCAGGTGTTACAAGAACTGTTTCAAATAAATCTCCATACATCTTCCACATTTGCAAATTTGTACTCACTTCATACTCTCCAATGGAAAATTCAATATCAAGCTCTTTATCAGATATTGTTTCTTCTGCATGACCTCCGCTTGCTCCCTCATTCCCACTACCAACACATATACTGCACTTTCCTTCTTGTGAAACGGTATCTATAAATTGTTCCAACAAAGAGCTCCCATCGTGCGGACCATATGTATTACCAAAACTAAGATTAATAGCAATGGGCTTTCTCAATTCTCTTGCTTTCTGAATCAAATAAGTTAATGCTCGCATAATTTCTGTTGTCCTTGGAAATCCATTTTCTTTTGGTATCCCTAATTTCACAACTAACAACTCCGAATCTATTGCAACTCCTTGTAATCTTTTTTCCTGATTAGATCCTGCACAAATTGCGGCAACACTTGTTCCGTGTCCACTAACATCTAAACTTGGTACAATCTGCAATGCTCCTTCATATGTATTTTGTTTCAGAGCAAAATCTATTTCTTCTTTTGTATATTCTGCCCCTAAATAAAATCCTTCTGGTGTTTTTCCAATGCCACTTTGATCCCATAAATATAGAATTCGACTTCCTTGGTCATTTTGAAAGTCTTTTAAATAATAATCAATTCCTGAATCTATAATACCTACTAATACACCTTTTCCTGTCAATCCATCAACTCCTTGTATTACCGGTAAAATACAAGATGATACTTTTTCTTCAAACATTGTAAATGTAAATGCTTTTGGTTTTTCAATAAATTCCACCAATTCAATATTTGTAAAATACTCCATTTCGCTTTCTGGTAACGTTACAATTGCATACCCTGCTACTAGTATTTCAATTAAAATGTTGTCCTTTTCATATGCTAAAAGGTCACCGTGATATTTCACGATGACCTCCCAAGTTTTCTCTACTTTATCAAACCCTATATTTAAAATATTTGATTTTTCTCGTTCAACATCCGATACATCTAATGCTAAATTCAATAAATTCTCTCTTTTTTGACTGTCCATATATTGTTCCATTTTTTAATATCTTATGCAACAATAAAGAAAGTATACTACTATTTTTTCTCAATCCCTAATCGTAATGCATTACATACTACAAAGACACTAGAAAAACTCATAGCTGCTGCACCAAACATTGGATTTAATTTCCATCCTAACAGTGATATGAAAACCCCTGCTGCCAAAGGTATTCCTATAATATTGTAGGAAAATGCCCAAAACAAATTTTCTTTAATATTTCTCAATGTTTTTTTACTTAATTTTATTGCCGTAACAACATCCAACAACGTGCTTTTCATCAGTACAATATCTGCCGAATCAATTGCTACATCCGCTCCTGCTCCAATTGCAATTCCAATATCAGCTTTTGTTAATGCAGGTGCATCATTAATTCCATCTCCAACCATAGCAACTTTTCCTTGTTGCATTAAAGTTGTAATAGCAGATTCTTTTCCATCCGGTAAAACTCCTGCAACAATTTCATCTACTCCAACTTTCTTTCCAATATATGCTGCTGTTTTCTCATTATCTCCTGTAATCATAACGACCTTAATTCCTAATTTCTTCAATTGAGCAATTGCATCTTTACTTTCTTCTTTTATTACATCTGCAACAAAAATAATTCCTAAAAATACATGTTCTCTTGCAAAAAATAATGGCGTCATTCCTTGAGATGATTTTCGTTCTGCCTCTTTTCTAAAGTTCTCTGGAATTGTTACAAACTGGCTAATATAATCCATTTTTCCGCCAACTACTTCTTTTCCTTTCCAAGTTCCTTTTAATCCATTTCCAGGGGATGCTAAAAAATCTACAATGTCCTCTTCTGTATGCTCTTTTTTAATATATTCCACAACTGCTTTTCCAAGCGGATGTTCACTTTTTGATTCCAATGCATATGCCACTTCTAAAAGCTCTTCTTTTGTATTTTCTTGCGCTTCTAGAATGTCAGTTACCTTTGGTTCTCCTTTTGTTATGGTACCAGTTTTATCTAATGCAACAATTTGTACTTTTCCAGTTTCTTCTAAACTTGTTGCAGTTTTAAATAGAATTCCTTTTTTAGCTGCTGTACCATTTCCGACCATAATCGCAACCGGTGTTGCAAGGCCTAATGCACATGGACAACTAATTACTAAGACTGAGATTCCTCTTGCAAATGCAAATCCAAGCTCTTCACCTATTAACAACCACACAAGTACTGTTAAGATAGCAAGTATTACCACTACTGGAACAAAAACTCCTGATACTTTATCCGCAATTTTAGCAATAGGTGCTTTACTTGCTGCTGTATCACTTACCATTTTTATTATTTTTGATAAAGTAGTATCTTCTAATACACCTGTCGCTTCACATGTAATAAATCCAGCTTGATTAATTGTTGCTCCAAATACAGAACTTCCTTCTATTTTTTCCACTGGAATACTTTCGCCTGTTAAAGAAGATTCATCAACCGTACTATTTCCTTTTATTACAATTCCATCCACTGGAATACTCTCTCCTGGTCTTACTACAAATAAATCTCCGACTTTTACTTCTTTTATATCTACTTCAACTTCTATTTGATCTCTAAGTAACATTGCCCTTTTTGGCGTCAATTTCATAAGACTTTTTAAAGCATCTGTTGTTTTTCCTTTTGATTTTTCCTCAAGCATTTTTCCTAATGTAATTAATACTAAGATCATAGCTGCTGCTTCAAAGTAAAATTCATGCATGTAATGCATGACCATATCATCCATTCCCTTTACCTGTGCATCTGTCATTGCAAATAATGCATATAGACTATATCCAAACGCAGCAGATGAACCTAATGCTACTAAGGAATCCATATTAGGTCTTCTTTTCCACAAATAATAATATCCTTTTCTGAAAAATTCTTGATTAACAATCATAATCGGAATGGTGAGAATTAGTTGAAATAATCCCATCGCAATATGATTATCCGTAAAATAAGCAGGTAATGGCCAATTCCACATTAAATGCCCCATAGAAAAATACATAAGTACAAGCAAAAATATTAATGATGTTACAAATCGATATTTTACACGTCTCTCTCTATTTTTTTGCTCTTCTTCTGCTTGTTTTTATTGAATACTTTCTTAGTCTATTTTTTTACTTTTTTCTTTTAATGTTCCAGAAAATCCTGCTTCTTGAATTGCCGCTAAAATTGTAGTATTGTCTGTTGTTCCAGAAACTTGCATAGATTTTGTAAGAAGATTTACTTGGCATACTTCAATTCCCTCTAATTTTGAAACTGTTTTTTCTAAATGAGCACTACATGCACTGCAACTCATTCCATCAATAATATATTCTTTCATCTTACCATCCTCTCTCTTTATTTCATTAATTTTTTCATAATATCTAATAATTCATCTACTGTTTCTTCATTTCCATTTTTAATATCGTCTATTACACATGATTTCATATGATTAGAAAGAAGTTCTTTATTAAATGCATTTAATGCCGCACTTACTGCTGCTACTTGTGTTAAAATATCAATACAATATCCATTTTCTTCTACCATGCCCTTAATCCCTCGTACTTGACCTTCTATTCTACTTAAACGATTCATTAACTTTTTATGCTCTTCGTCACTTCTTGCTTTTATCTTATGACTACAACATTCTTTTTTCATCTTACCATTCTCCCTTCCTCAATACCCCATGGGGGTATATAGAGAATACTCTTTTTTTTATAAATTGTCAATTCCTTTTATACAAAAAAAAAGATGCAATTATTAATCACATCTTTTTTTCTTATTTTTTCATTACGTTTCCTTTTTCTACCATAAACGCTGGATAATATGAAAGTTTTGCTTTTCTGAGCCCTTCTGCACCAGTATCTTCTTCTCGATTTATATACTTATACTCACTTGCAACATGTTCAATAAATTGTTGATTGATCATTGGATATGCACCTTGAACATGTGAAAATGCTTTTTCAATGTGTACAACAAATGTTTCTTTGTTACATTCTTCTCCAAGAGTAAACGCTACTACTTCTTTCGAAACACGAATTAAACCACCTATTAGATTTAGCTCTTTTCGCATCTTTAATGCATTAATTGTCACACAAAATTCTTGATGTTTTTCATCCAAATCATCACAAAGATTAAGTTCTTTCCACTTATCTGCCATAATGATACAATCCGCTAAATTTTCATCTGAAATCTCTTCATAAGACCAATTTTCATTAACAATTTTAAATTTATTGATATGATTTCTTTTACCATGTAACTTTTTTCCAGCAAGAGTAATTAATTTTTCTGATTCATATACATAATCTGCAATATCTCTATTATATTCAATAGTGAATGTATTTGGATATAATTCTTCTAATTCTTCAAACATGTTTTCTAATACAAGATGCATATGAAATGGTGCATTCTCTTGTTCAAAAAATAAAAATAATTCCTCTATTACACTTTTTAAATGACTTTTTCCCTCTTCATCTTTTGCAAGCGGAAAAGTAATGCTTAATCCATCATCTTTTGATAAAAATACAAGCATATCTTGTATAATTGCATATCTAATTTCATAAAATGGCGCCCATAAAAAATTATTCGCAAATGTATATTCACAGTTATTTGGTTGTTCAAATGTATAATATTGGTCAAAAAGTTCTTTTTCTTTTATCGTTACTTTTTCCCATTTTATTTCTGGCATATTCATCCTCATTTATCTTTTTTTAATAATGTTCCAAATTAATGAAATATTATTCACCCATTTTTG
Source organism: Lachnospiraceae bacterium (assembly GCA_051653625.1). Classification (GTDB taxonomy): domain Bacteria; phylum Bacillota; class Clostridia; order Lachnospirales; family Lachnospiraceae; genus SFDP01. The sequence goes on along the minus strand of JBOFWM010000099.1, from coordinate 20,452 downwards.
CTAACTTTGCTGCTTGGTCTGCAGCAATACATGCATCGATAATATCTTGAAGATCTCCATTCATGATTTTATCTAATTTATACAGTGTTAAATTGATTCTATGATCTGTAACACGACCTTGTGGAAAATTATATGTTCTAATTTTTTCTGATCGGTCTCCTGTTCCAACTTGACTTCTTCTAAGTTCTGCCTCTTCATCTTGTTGTTTTTGTTGTTCAAGATCATATAATTTTGCGCGTAAAAGAGCAAATGCTTTTGCTTTGTTTTGAATTTGTGATTTTTCTGTTTGGCTGTAGATAACTATACCTGTAGGCGTATGTGTTAAACGAACAGCAGAATCTGTTGTATTTACACATTGTCCCCCACTACCAGAAGCACGCATAACATCAATACGGATATCATTATCATTAATTTGAACGTCTACTTCTTCCACTTCTGGCATTACTGCAACTGTAATCGTCGAAGTATGAATACGACCACCCGACTCAGTTTCTGGAACACGTTGTACTCTATGTACACCGCTTTCATATTTCATAATAGAATATGCACCATTTCCAGAAATCATAAAGGTTACATTCTTCATTCCACCTATCCCGATTTCTTCTGCTTCAATGGTTTCTACTTTCCATCTCATACCTTCCGCGTAATGAACATACATTCTATATACTTGTGCAGCAAATAAAGCAGATTCATCTCCACCTGCACCTGCACGAATCTCAACCATAACATTTTTATCATCATTAGGGTCTTTTGGTAAAAGAAGAATTTTTAACTCTTGTTCTAACAACTCTACATTTTTTTTCGCATCATTCAATTCTTCTTTTAACATTTCACGCATATCATCATCGGATTCTTCTTCTAATAATGAAAGCGAATCTTCAATATCTTGTTTACTTTGCTTATATTTTTTGTAAGCTTCAACAATCGGTGTTAAATCACTTTGTTCCTTCATTAATTTTCGGAATCTATCTTGATTATTTACTACAGTAGGTTCATTTAATTCATTTAAAATTTCATCAAATCTTATAATTAAATCTTCTAATTTATCAAACATCTTTAATCACTTACTTCCTTTCTCCATATACTACACGATCAAGTCTAGCTAAATCCTTCTTAACTTCTATATTTATAAATCCATTTTCTTTCATAATTTCTGATACTTCTACTCCTTGATCATATCCAATTTCAAAAAATAATTTTCCACCTTGCTTTAAATAGTCCTTTGCATTTTTTGAAATTTCTCTATAAAAATAGAGTCCATCTTCATATCCATCTAATGCCATCATTGGCTCGTGGTCTTTTACTTCTGTCATCAGCGTTTCAATAACCTTGGTACGAATATATGGTGGATTTGAAACAATAATATCATATTGTTTTTTAGGAACAGATTCAAATAAATTAGAAGAAAGAAAACCAAAAGAAACATTTTCTTTAATACCTAGTATTTCCTTTGCATTTTCTCTAGCAACTTTCAATGCATCTTCCGAAAGATCTACTCCTAATCCTACCGTATTGTTAGAATATTGTAGCAGACTAATTAAAATACATCCAGAACCTGTACACATATCTAATATTTCGTCTCGATCATGTAATTGTTTTAATACTTCTTCTACCAATACTTCTGTATCAAATCTCGGAATTAAAACATTTTGATTTACGTGAAATATCAACCCCATAAAGTCTGCAAATCCCGTAATATGTTGCAATGGTATTCTTTGCATTCTCTTTTCTATGAATGTATAATATCTTTCACATTTCTCATCAGAAACCTCTCTATCTCCATATACTAGCAACTCATTTCTTGTCGTATTGCATATGAATTCTAAAAGAAGTCTTGCTTCTAGTTGTGCTTCTTCAATTTGTGCTTCTTCTAATTTTTTCAAACCATATTCATATAATTGTCTATAATTTCTCATCTGTTTCTTCATCATCTATTAACCAAGATTCGTCTACTTCATATCCAAATGTTTCAAATAAATATTGTTTCCAATCAAAAATGGCCTCTATTGATTTAATAGCAACTTCTACCATATCCTTTGTTGGCTCTAATGTAGTTAATTTTTGCAACCACATTCCTGGTGCAGAAATAATTTTTACCAAAATATTTCCCGAATTATTTCCAGCCAAACGAATTATTTCATAAGAAATTCCAGCAATAACCGGTAAAAGAAGAATTCGCAATATAATTCGGAGAGCAGGTTGATCTACGCGAATAAATATAAATAAAATAATACTTACAAACATTACAAATAACATAAAACTTGTACCACAACGTTTATGTTGTCTAGACGATCTCATAACATTAGAAACAGTTAATGGTCTACCTTTTTCGATGCAATTAATACACTTATGCTCTGCTCCATGATACATATAGACCCTTTTGATATCTTCCATTTTTGATATTAATACAACATAACTTACAAAAATAAAAATTCGTACAAGTCCTTCTATCAATGCCATTATCGTTTGATTTCTAATATAATCACTAAAGAGAGATGTAATTATATATGGCAACACCATAAAAATTGCAATTGCCATTATAATGGAAAATGCAACAGTTAATCCCGATGTAACACTTTCAGCCTTTTCTTTAAATACTTTTTCCATAAATGTATCTGTTTTTGTTTCACTTGCATCTTCATCTTCATAGAATTTTGCTGAATAACTAAGTGCGCGTGTTCCTAAAATAAGAGAATCTACAAAATTAAATACCCCCCGAATAAACGGAACTTTTTTAATTTTATTCCCATGCAATATTCCATGAAATTCCTCTGTGTCTATTTCAATTTCTCCATCGCTTTTTCTAACGGCAATTGCATACATATCTTTATGTTTCATCATGATTCCTTCAAGAACTGCTTGTCCTCCAATTCCTGATGATCGATCACATTGTTTCTTTTTCATATTCTCCATGCCTTTCTTTTTACGATCTACTAAAAAGATTACATCATTCCTAACGAAAAAACAAGGTTGAGATTAGAAACCTCAACCTTTTTGTACTTCTTATTGAACGCCGTATCTTTTGTTAAATTTATCAATACGTCCATCAGCTCTAGCAGCTTTTTGTTGTCCTGTGTAGAATGAGTGACATTTCGAGCAAACTTCCACATGGATTGATTGTTTTGTTGAACCTGTAACAAATGCATTTCCACAGTTACATGTTACTTCTGCCTGATGATATTCAGGATGAATTCCTTCTCTCATAATTCTAATCTCCTTTTGCTAATTATTATCCTAATTTATTTTAGGTTTTAAAATAAGCATCTATTAATACTTACTATTTGTTCTCATCCAAACTGTTTACAAATAAACAGCTTGTTTATTTTAACATATCATTTTTTTTTACGCAAGTATTTTTTTAATAAAACTTCATTTTCTGAACCATTTGAATAAATTCTTTATTATTCTTTGTTCGACTGAACATATCAAGGACTTTATCTACCGTTTCATCTGCTTTTGATCCATTAAATGCTCGTCTTACTTGATTCATACACTCTATTTCCTCTGGTGTAAGAAGCAAGTCTTCTCTTCTTGTTCCAGATTTTGGAATATCCATTGCTGGAAAAATACGTCTTTCCGCTACTTTTCGATCAAGAACCAATTCCATATTTCCAGTCCCTTTAAATTCTTCAAATACTACATCATCCATTTTGCTTCCAGTTTCAATTAATGCTGTAGCAAGTATTGTCAAACTTCCACCATTACGCATGTTACGCGCTGCACCAAAGAATTTTTTTGGCATATGAAGTGCTGCTGGATCTAAACCACCCGACAAAGTTCTTCCACTTGCTGGAACCGTAAGATTATATGCTCTTGTTAATCTTGTAATACTATCAAGTAAAATCATAACATCCTTGTTATGCTCTACTAATCTCTTTGCACGTTCAATTACCATTTCTGCTACACGCTTATGATGTTCTGGTAATTCGTCAAATGTAGAATAGATTACTTCTACATTTGGTCCTTCTATTGCCTCTTTAATATCTGTCACTTCCTCTGGGCGTTCATCTATGAGTAAAATAATCAAATGAGTGTCCGGATTATTTGTTTTTACAGACTTTGCAACCTCTTTAAGTAATGTTGTTTTTCCCGCTTTTGGCGGTGCAACTAACATTCCTCTTTGTCCTTTTCCAACAGGACTCATCAAATCCATAACACGCATAGAAATAGGCGCACCCTGTCTTTCAAGTTTCATTCTCTCATTTGGAAAAATAGGAATTAAATCTTCAAAATTTTTTCTTTTTGCCACTTCATCTGGAGCAAAGCCATTAATATTTTTTACAAATAATAATGCACTGAATTTTTCTGTAGCAGTTTTTACTCTTGTATTTCCTGTAACAATATCTCCTGTTTTCATATTAAATCTTCTAATTTGACTAGGTGCAACATAAACATCATTTTCACCTGGCATATAATTTTCACATCGTATAAATCCATATCCATCAGGTAACACCTCTAAGATTCCACTAGCTTCTCTTCCGCTATCTAAATCCGAGGGGTATTTTTCCTCACGTTCTTTTTTTTCTACGGGTTCTTCTGTTATTTTTTTTGTTTGCTTATTTTCTTTATCATCAAGTACTAACATTGCTTCAATCAATGCTGACTTATTCATAGCTGAAACTCCTGTAATACCTCTTTTTTTTGCAATAGCGCGCAAATCTACTACTGACAACGTTTGATATTTCTCTTTCATGTTTCTTACATCCTTTCCATTGTTTTGCGTCATCGTAAAAACATTTTAATCAATATTGAACTATTTGTCACAGTTTTTCTACTAGCGCTAATCATATTTAGTTATTTATTCTATTCTTGGGATTTTAAATCAGACAAGTATCATTTACATATTTAGATTAAGAAACTTTATATGTATGAATTATTTATAATATGTTGACATTATACAACACATTTTCTAAAATAGGAAGAACTTAATAAAAATATAATTATTTCTGAAAAAGGAGATTCTCATGACAACGAACGAAAAATCATTACAATTACATAAAGAATGGAACGGAAAAATTGAAACTGTTTCCAAAATATCTGTTCAAACACGCGAGGACTTGGCACTTGCTTATACGCCAGGAGTCGCTGAACCTTGTAAAGAAATTTCACAAGACAAAGAACTTGCTTACACATATACATTAAAAGCAAATACAGTAGCTGTAGTTTCTGACGGAAGTGCCGTATTAGGTCTTGGGAACATTGGTCCATATGCTGCTATGCCAGTTATGGAAGGAAAAGCTGTTTTATTTAAAGAATTTGCTGGTGTTAATGCATTTCCAATTTGTCTTGATACACAAGATACCGAAGAGATTATTAAAACAGTAACTCATCTTGCTCCTACATTTGGTGGTATTAATTTAGAAGATATTAGTGCACCTAGATGTTTTGAAATTGAAGAACGTTTAAAAAAAATATTAGATATTCCTGTTTTTCATGATGATCAACATGGAACAGCAATCGTTGTATTAGCAGGAGTTATTAATGCACTTAAAGTAGTAAAAAAAGAAAAAGAACACTGTAAAGTAATTGTAAATGGTGCTGGAAGTGCTGGAATTGCTATTACAAAATTATTATTATCTTATGGTTTTAAAACAATCACAATGTGTGATAAAGATGGAATTATTTCAAAATCAAATAGCAATTTAAATTGGATGCAAGAAAGCATGACAAATTTTACAAATTTAGAAAATCAAACTGGTTCTTTAAAAGACGCATTAGTTGGTGCTGATATTTTTATTGGAGTCTCTGCTCCAAATATTGTAACAAAAGAAATGGTACGTTCAATGAATCATGACAGTATTTTATTTGCAATGGCTAATCCAGTTCCTGAAATTATGCCTGATTTAGCGAAAGAAGCTGGTGCTAAAGTAATTGGTACAGGACGTAGCGATTTTCCAAATCAAGTAAATAATGTTATTGCATTCCCAGGAATTTTTAAAGGTGCGCTAGAAGGTCGTGCTACATCTATTACAGAGGATATGAAATTAGCTGCTGCATTAGCTATTGCAAATCTTGTAAGTGATGAAGAACTAAATGAAAACTTCATTTTACCAGAAGCCTTTAACCCACATGTTGCTAATGTTGTTGCTAATGCAGTTAAAGAAAATATTAAATATGAATAATATTTCTAATTTTTATAAAACGGTAAATCAATATTTAAAAGATATTTATGGTGAAAGAATTCAAAAAATTTCTCTTGATGCGGGATTTACATGTCCTAATAGAGATGGTACTCTAGATACAAGGGGATGTATTTTTTGCAGCTCTGCTGGAAGTGGTGATTTCGCTTCTAAAGTACGAAGCGAGACAATACTATCTCAGATTGAAAAATCTGCAAGTGATTTTATTAAAATGAAAAGAGGTTCACTTTTTATTGGATATTTTCAAGCATTTACAAATACTTATGCTCCCATTCCACTTTTACGTGAACTTTTTTCTACCGCACTAAGCTCTGATAAACTAATTGGAATTTCAATTGCAACAAGACCTGACTGCTTAAGTCAAGATGTATTAACTTTATTAGAAGAACTAAAAGGGGAGTTTCCGACAAAACTCATTTGGATTGAATTAGGTCTTCAAAGTATGCATGAAGAAACTGCGATTTTTATAAGACGTGGATACCCTTTGAAAACATTTGAAGATGCTGTATTTTCTTTAAATAAAATACATATTCCAATTATAGTTCATACAATAATCGGATTACCAAATGAGACGAAACAACATATACTCGAAACAATTTCTTACCTTAACACATTGCCAATTTGGGGAATAAAACTGCAACTATTACATATATTAAAAGATACCGACTTAGCAACATTGTATCAAACTGGATTAGTCAATGCATTAGAAAAAGAAGAATATCTCGATATTTTAATCGATTGTATCGAACATCTTTCGCCTAAAATTGTAATTCATAGGGTAACTGGTGACGGAAAACAAGATCAAGTAATTGCTCCTCTATTTAGTACTAAAAAAAAGGATGTACTAAATTCCTTACACCGTGAAATGAAAAAAAGAGATTCGTACCAAGGCAAGCAATATAATATTTACAACTAAAAGGAGTCCTATTTTATGGATTATTCAAACTCTAAAGAAACACTTAGTCTTTATAAATTAATTATTCTATATATTTTAGATCATGTAACTTTTCCTATGACACAAGGACAAGTTTGTGATATGATTCTAGAAAAAAATTATACAAATTATATTAATCTGCAATTAGCACTATCTGAATTGACTGATACATTTTTAATTCAATCAAAAAATTCTAGCCATAATAGAACACAGCTAATTATTACAGACGAAGGAAAAAGAACGTTAGGTTTTTTCAAAAATAGAATTAGCGAAGATATTCGTACAGAAATCAAAGAATACTTAAAAGAAAATGGATTAGAGTTAAGAGATGAAGTATCTGTGCTTTCTAATTATTACAAATCCGTAAATGGTGAATATGAAGTAGCACTTTGTGCAAAAGAAAAAGATACTGTTTTAATAGATCTTAAATTATCCGTGCCAACTCCACAACTAGCTTCTACTATTTGTGATAATTGGCAACGAAATAATCAAGAAATTTATCAGTATCTTACAAAAAAATTATTTTAATTTTCAGCTTCATTTTTTATTTTTTTCATATGAGCTTTGATTTTTTCTTCATAACCTTGTCCATCTGGCTTGTAGAATTCTTTCCCATTAAGCTCATAAGGTAAATATTGTTGTTTCACATAGTGATTTTTAAAATCATGGGCATATAGGTATCCAATACCATGCCCTAATTTTTTTGCCCCTTTATAATGTGCATCTTGTAAATGCGAAGGTATTTTCAAACTACCTGTTTGTTTTACTGAATCCATTGCTTCAAATATTCCACACGCAGCATTACTCTTTGGAGCTGTTGCGATATATGTCACTGCCTGAGCAAGTATTAATTGTGCTTCCGGCATACCTACGCGCTCTACTGCAAGAGATGCATTTACTGCAACTACTAAAGCCATAGGATCCGCATTTCCTACATCTTCTGATGCACAAATCATAATTCTTCTTGCCACAAAGGTAACACTTTCACCTGCTAATAACATTTTAGCAAGATAATATAGTGCTGCATCTGGATCTGATCCTCTCATACTTTTTATAAAGGCAGAAATAGTATCATAATGATTGTCTCCACCTTTATCATATTTAATCACTCTTCTTTGTATACATTCTTCGATTACATCTACTGTTATATGGATTACTCCATCTTCACTGCGTGGTGTTGTTAAAATTCCAAGTTCAATGGCATTTAATGCACATCTTGCATCACCACCTGCTATATCTGCTAAAGATTCTATCGCCTCCTCTGTAATCGTAGCATTATAAGTTCCCATTCCTTTTTCTACATCATATACAGCTCGTTCAATTAAAATTTTGATTTCATTTATTTCTAGTGGTTTTAATTCAAAAATAATAGATCTTGAAATTAGCGCTGCATTTACTTCAAAATATGGATTTTCAGTTGTTGCACCTATTAAAATAATGGTTCCATCTTCCACAAAAGGCAATAAGTAATCTTGTTGTCCCTTATTAAATCTATGGATTTCATCTATAAAAAGAATGGTTTTCTTACCATACATTCCTGCAGTATTTTTTGCCTCTTTTACTACTTCTTCCATATCTTTTTTCCCTGCACTAGTAGCATTAATTTGCACAAAATTTGCACTCGATGTCTTTGCTATTACTTGGGCAATTGTAGTTTTTCCAGTACCTGGTGGTCCATAAAAAATAATGGAACTTAATTTATCTGCCACAATTGCCCTGTACAGCAATTTATCTTTTCCTATAATGTGTTTCTGCCCCACAATTTCTTCTAATGTATTCGGTCTAATTCTTGCCGCAAGTGGAGATTCCTTTTGTTTTTTATTTTCCCTTACATATTCAAATAAGTCCAAAACTTTATCACTCTTTCTTTCTTAATTACTTTATTTATATTTTACAGCTGTTCCATATGCAATACATTCTGCCGCCCCTTGCATTACAGAAGAAGATGCATACCTAATGTTAATGACTGCATCTGCTCCAAGTTCTGTTGCTTCATCAACCATTCTTTTCACTGCAATTTGTCTTGCTTGATTCAACATTTCTGTGTATCCTACAATTTCTCCACCTACTAATGTTTTTAATGAAGCCGTAAAATCACGTCCAAAATTTTTTGATTGTACTACATTTCCTTTTACAATTCCTAATGTCTCTAATTCTTTTCCTGTTATATAATCAGTATTTACTAGCAGCATCTTCTTCTCCTCCTTCAATCTCTTTCATTCGTTGTCTAAGTACCACAAAGATTCCAATAATCATTACCACTGGTATTAAAATAAAAAAACCTATAAATATAAGCGGTATTGGCTCAACCATTTGTGCCCAAATAAGAATTCCAATTGTCCAGACCATAAAAAGTGTGACTACAATCGTTGCAATAATTGGTGCAATTTTCTTTTTGTTTTTATCTTTTTCTAAGATATTCATAAATCTCATCCCCTTTCTTTCTGACTCTTCCATTTTCTCTAAATATTGATCAGCATTCAAAAGTGGATAATGCACATTTTCTTCTATCATTTTATCACAAAAGAGTAAAATATTTTCTAAGTTAGATTTTTCTCTTTCAATTGTAACGAAATGTCTACCAAGTGCATCTTCTAATGTTAAATTAAGTGTTTGAATTTTGCGAATTTCTTCAATTGGAATAGCTAATCTTCTAAGCAATTTGATTTTTTTTAATTCTAAAACATCTTCTTGCGAATAATAGCGGTATCCATTTTCTAAATTTCGCTTTGGAGTTAGTAAACCTTCCTTTTCGTAAAATCGAATGTTTTTTTTACTAATTCCTACAAGTTCTTCTACTTCTTGAATCTTCATTTTAACACCTCCCCTTTACTATCTGCTGATGTATACTTAATATATACCTTCCATCTAGTGGAAGGTCAATCCTTTTTTTATATTTGCAATTTTTTTTTCTATATATTAAACTATATGTATTAATATATGAGGAGGAAATAATATGATTCCAAAAGATCCTGTAATGTTACTTAGTTTTATTAACTTGAAATTAAGAGATTATTATAGCACTCTTGATGAACTTTGTGAAGATTTAGACATAGAAAAAGAAAGTATTATCACAACACTTTCTTCCATTGATTATTTTTATGATGCACATTCTAATCAGTTTAAATAGGTCAGAAAAAATAAATCCAAATATAATAAATTAATCCACCTATAAATGAACCAAAAATTCCATACAAAATTACTGGTCCTGCAATGGAAAATATTTTTGTTCCAATTCCATATACTTCTCCCTCCACATCATATTCAATAGCAGCTGATGCAATAGAATTTGCAAATCCCGTGATAGGAACAAGTGCACCTGCACCACCAAAGGTTACAATCTTTCCATAGATGCTAAATGTTGTAAGCAGAGCACTTAAACCAATTAATAATAATGAACAATAACTTGCAGCAACTGATTCTTCTAACATTAAATAATTTGTCAAAAAAGAAAGAATTACTTGTCCGAATAAACAAATAGTACCTCCTACAAAAAATGCTTTCATTAATTGTTTCCCTAACGGATGCTTTGGTGTAATATTTTTAATATAATCAATATATTCTTCATTTTTCTCCATTTTTCCCTCCAAGATTAGAGAATACTTTCATATATTCCCTTAAAAAAATAATACAAGGAACCAATAATCTTTCCAAGTGCAATACTTAAAAGTACAATTCCAACTCCATATCCCAATTGAATCCTTCGTACAAAAATTGGAATAGTATTTAACATCTCTGCAATTGCTATGGATAAGCAACCAATAAACATTCCAGAAAATACTCCAAATAAAATTAATAATATACTTCCCACAATCTTCCACAAAATACAGTATTCTTCTATTCCATTTTTTTCAAAAAAAGAAAGAATAGAAATCCCAATTGGTAAAAAAGGAGCAAATACACTTAGGATACACCCTACTACCGTTCCATATGATAACATGGATTCATAATGAATGATTTTATCTGCAGTATGTGTCTTTCCTGCAAAACGTGGAATCATTCTTACACTTACAAAAACAGTAAATACGCCACCTGATGTTAATGCTCCAAATCCTAAACCTGCTGCTGCAAGAAAAATTAATTTAAGATACGTCAATTGTTTCCTCCTCACGATTTGAAATTTCTACCAATGCAATATTTACATCATCTTCATATTGTCTCATTTCAACTTCAACAGGTGTTGGATCGTTCGTAATTTTTCGTTCCCCAATATGATTAAAAAACATAAAAATCCCTGTTCCTAATCCAATTGAATATGAGATTTCTAAAACAGTAAATCCGTTTGATGGTTTGCCCATAATCAATTCATAAACACTTTGAAACATATTTGAAAGACCGATATCATTATGATAGGCCATTACGGTAAAAGTTGTACCAAAAAAACACAACAGAGAAACAAGCACAACTTTTAATCTTTTTTTTGTTTGGTTCTTTTTTTCTTTTTTCTCTTCAACAATTACTTCTGTCTCTCCAATTGAAAAAACAGTGATATTATTAAACTTTTTTTCCAATATCGAAATTACTTTTAATGCACTAATTACTACTTGTGTAGTAGTATCTCCTTTTAAAGTGTAAATTATACATTGTTTCATCATGGAACTAAGTGTTTCATCTCTACAATATAATTTACAAATATCTTTTAGATAAATTTCTTTTGAAGAAATTCTTACTTTCGCATCTAATTTCAGATATACTATTTTTTCCATATAAAACTCCCTCAGCCTTTAATTTAAGACAAATTGGCGCATCTGCATTAATACTTTTTTTTCATTACGCGAGACTTGTACTTGACTGATCCCCAACAATTTTGCTACTTGTACTTGTGTCATATTTTCAAAATACCTTAGTTTTATTAAGTAACGCTCATCTTCTCCTAATGACTTTAATACTTGTTCTAATAGCATATGATCTAATACCTTATCACTTTCTCCATCTTCTCCAACAAGATCTAACAAAAACACTTCATTTCCATCTGATTGATATATTGATTTATGAATGGATTCTACTGTAACAGTTGCTTCTAGCGCTAATACAATATCGGCTGCAGGAATATCAATACATTTACTAATTTCATCAATTGTTGCTTCTCTCCCTAATTTTTGTCCTAATTCTTCTGCTGCTCTTTTTGCTTTCCAACTATTTTCTTTTAAAGAACGACTCACTTTTACCATTCCATCATCTCTTAAAAACCTCTTTATTTCTCCACTTATCATAGGTACTGCATATGTGGAAAATTTTACATCAAACGATAAATCAAATTTATCAATTGCCTTTATTAGTCCAATACAACCTATCTGAAATAAATCTTCTTGATCTGCTCCTCTTCCTATAAAGCGCTTTACAATGTGATGTACTAATCCTAAATTTTTTTCTACTAGTATACTTCTTGCTTCGTTATCCCCTAAATGTGCACGTTCTAATAGTAATTTAGTCTCTTCCATTCATCTACCTTTTATACAATCCAATCTAATAATCCTAATTTTTTTTTCATATAAATCTTTGTTCCAACACCTACCTCAGATTCAACTTCCACTTCATCCATAAATGCTTCCATAAAAGAAAATCCCATCCCTGCTCTTTCTAATTCATTTTTTGTAGTAAATAATGGTTCCATTGCTTTTTCAATATCATAGATTCCTTGTCCCTCATCTTTTATTTCTAAAAGCAACAAATCTTTTTCTAACTTTGCATTTATGTATACGATTCCCTCATTCCCATCATATCCATGTATAATTGCATTTGTTACTGCTTCTGAAACTGCTGTTTTTACATCCGCAATTTCTTCTAACGTTGGATTCAGTGGTGTGATAAATGCTGCAACACATACCCTTGCTAATCCTTCATTTTGTGAGATTGCTTTTATCTCTAGATACATTTCATTGTCTACTTTTTGATTTACATTACATTTCATAAATTCTATCCTTCCCTCTTTATTCCTCTACAATTTTTACAATTCGATTTAATCCCGACATTTCAATAATTTTTTTTATTCTATTATTTGCATGAACAACATAAACTTTTCCTCCAAATGCAAGAATTTTTTTATACCTTCCAACAATAACGCCAATACCAGAACTATCCATGAGCGATGTATCTTCAAAATCAAATACAATGTTATTTATATTATTGTGTAAAATATAATAATCTGCACCTCCGCTTATTTTTTCTGCATTATGATGATCAATTTCATCTGGCATCTTAATACAAAGATAATCATCAATTACTTTGAAATCTTCTTTCACATTCATGTATCTTCCTCCCTTATATAATTGAATTAAAAAAAGAGCTGGTAATTTCCCATGCTCTCTTTTGTAAAGTAATTCCCTCTTATTCTTTTAATTCATCAATAAATCTTTGCGCATTATTTGCACGTGATGTATTTGGAAAACGTTCTATAATTTCTTCATATGCAAGTATTGCATCTTCTGAATTTCCTACCTTTTTATAGGCAGTAGCAATATCAAATAAAAGATCCGAATTATTTGGTTCAAATCTTTTAGACAACGTAAGTACTCTAATAGCTTCTTCATATTCTTCATTTTGCAAAAATTCTGCACCTTTTTCATAATAAATTGGTCCAAGTGAACTACCAACTTTTTTAATTAAAGTATTATATAATGTAACAAATGCTTCTGAAGATGATTCTGAAAATTCTGCATTCACTCCCTCTAAATACGTCCCTATTTCTTCTATTTTTTCAGGATTTTCCATATATAAGTTCGCTGCTAACATTAAATTATCAATGCCTTGAAATCCTCCATCTTCACTTGTATAAGCTGCAAGTTTTTCTTCCATACTTGTTTTTTCTCGTTCTAATAGAGAAACGGATTGCTCTAAAGATTTTACTGTAGCAGTACGCTCATCTAACTGTTCACTGATTGCTCTCATTTCTTCATCAATCCCACTACGGATTGTCTGAATTCTTGCCGGAAGAATTAAAAACCATGCAGCAGCAATTCCTAGCACTAAACCTATAAAGATATACAGTAAAGATTTCGCATTATTCGGTTCATAAGAAATATTAGGTTGAATTATCGTTTCATTACCGCTTTGATATTGATATGCATCTTCACTAATATTCGATCTATTGACCGTGTTTTTTTGCTTTGGTTTATTTTTTTGCTTCTCATTATTATCATGTTCTGCAAAATAACTATCCACTTCTTTTATATACCGAAGTGTAATCGTATTATTATGATCAATTGCTCTTGCTTTTTCTAATTCTCTTTTTGCTTTTTCCCATTCATTTGTAATTAAATATACTAAAGCAAGTAATTGTCTTGCTTGTAAGTATTTTGGATTAAGTGATACTACTTTTTTTAGTTGGATAATCGCTAAATCTAAACTTCCTTGATAGCAATATCTTAACGACTGATTATATTTTTTTATCGTTTGATTCATCGATTCTAATCTAGCTGGATTAGACTGAAGCATCGATAAATAATCATCTGCAATATTCTTATTTGACCTTAAATTTTTACTAATTACCCATTCATTTAATGCCTGAACGGTTTCTCCTATTTCAAAATAAATCAACCCTAAAAGGTTTCTTGCTTCAACATGATTTTTATTCAACTTAACACAATGACGTAAGCTATCAATTGCACCAGATAAGTCTCTTACATTTGCCTTCTCTAGTCCTTCATTATAATATATATTTGAGGCGGAAAGAATTTTTTTATATCGACTGACATCTTTCCTACAATTTGTACAAAAATCATGACTTGTCAATGGACAACCACAATTATAACAATTCATAATCTACTCTTCTTCCTTTGCCTCTTTTACAATTTCAACCAATAAATCTGTCATATCCGTCAAATTTTTTCTATAAATAGCATCTTCTGCATCTTCAATTTCTAAACTTAAATGAAATTTCTTTAACTCTTCTTCAAAATTTATCATAACGCCAACTCCTAACTGCTATATTTATCTAATAAATATGCTTTAACCTCTCCAATAAGATATAAAGAGCCAACAACATATACATAATCTTCTTTTTTTATTATTTTTAATAATCTTTCAATTGCATTTGTAACACTTGAGCAAATTGTAATATTTTCCTCTTGAAATAAATCTTGCAAAGTCTCCATGCTAAGTCCTCTATCAGATGCAATAGGTGCTGTAAAATAATTAGTAAATAACTTTGTATCTACTAATGTTTGTTTCATCATTTTATATTCTTTATCTTCTACTGCACTAAAAAATAAATACACATTATTCCTAGGTTTCATTATAGAAACAGTCTCTATAAAAGCTTCTATTCCATCACAATTATGTGCACCATCTAGAAAGAAGTTAGGCAAAACCTCTTCCATTCTTCCAGGTAATGCCATTTTTCTTATTCCATCTGCAATTTTAAAATATTCTGTTTCGTTCAAAGTTACTACTTCTTCTATAGCTCTTATAGCAAGAACAGCATTTTGTACTTGATATTTTGCATTTGTATGTATGGAAAAACTTGTACTTTCATCATACCTAGATTTAATTGAAAAATCAATAGAATTATTATGAAATCTTATGAAGTCAACTTCTTCTTTCGACACAAATTTACATGTTGTCTCTTTTTTCATACATTCTTTTACAAAAACAGCATTTACATCATAAGATTGCTCAAAAGTAAGGAGAGGAATATTTTTTTTAATAATCCCCGCCTTCTCCATTGCAATCTTTTCCAAAGTATCTCCTAAATATTCAACATGATCAAGTCCAATCTTTGTAATTACACATAGAATAGGATGTTTTATTATATTAGTACAATCTTTTTTTCCACCAAGACCTGTTTCTAATACAATATAATCCATATTTTCTTTTTGAAATAAAATCATTGCAACATAAAAAAGATATTCAAAAAAAGTTGGCTGATATTTCTTTTCATATTGTTCTAATTTATCTTCTATATATAATACCGTTTGAAAAAACTCTTCTTTTTCAATACACACCCCATTAATTTGAACTCTTTCTGTTAAATCAACAAGATGAGGCGAAGTAAACAGTCCTACTTTGTACGATAATTCACGAAGTATTGAATCTAAATATGCACAAACCGAACCTTTCCCATTTGTTCCTGCAACATGTATGATTTTTTTGTCAGAAGAGGGATTCCCCAAAAACTCATAAAATGCTCTTATGTCGTCAAGTTGATTTTTTGATGAAAATTTTGGAATATCTAAAATATATTGCTTTGCTTCTTCATAATCTTTAAGATTCATTTATTTATTTCCTAATTGTTTTAGTCTTGTTCTTACTTGCTCTATCATTTCTTCATACTTTACAAGTTTTTCTTTTTCTTCATTTATTTTACTTTCTGGTGCTTTTGAAATAAATCGTTCATTACTCAACATCCCATTTACACGATTTAATTCTCCAATTAATTTTTGTTCTTCTTTTAAAAGGCGCTCTATTTCTTGTTTAATATCTACTAATTCTTCAAATGGTATATAGCAAACAGCATTTGGAATCACTACAGATACTGCATCTTCTGGTATATTTGTTTCATCTTGCTTTGTAAGAACTTCACTTGCATATGCTAGTGGGGCAAAAAATAATTTTCCCTCTTCAAAAATGCGTAATACATCTTCTTTCTCACTCACAATAATTACTTGTGCTTTTTTACTAGGTGGTACATTCATTCCCGAACGAACATTACGAATACCACGAATAGCCTCTTTCATTTGTTCGATTGCTTTTTCCTCTGCATAAAATTCATGTTCTTCTTGATAAACCGGCCAATCGCTTACCATAATAGAATCTTCTTCTGTTTGAAGAGTTGTAAAAATTTCTTCTGTAATAAACGGCATAAATGGATGTAATAATTTAAGCGCATCGATAAGAACCGTTTTTAATGTAAATAATACTGCATTTTGACTTTCCACATTATCTGAATTATAAAGTCTTGGTTTTACCATTTCAATATACCAATCACAGAATTCATCCCAGATAAAATCATAAATTTTTTGTACTGCAATACCAAGTTCAAATTGTTCCATATTATGTGTTACATCTTTAATCACAGTATTTAATTTTGATAAAATCCATCGATCTGCTGGTTCCAGAGAAGTAGTTGGAATCTTTGTAATTTCTTTCTCTTCCATATTCATCATAATAAATCTTGATGCATTCCATACTTTATTTGCAAAATTACGACTCGCTTCCACACGTTCCTTATAAAAACGCATATCATTTCCAGGTGCATTTCCTGTAATTAAAGTCAAACGAAGTGCATCAGCACCATATTCATCAATAATATCAAGTGGATCTATACCATTGCCTAAAGATTTTGACATTTTTCGACCTTTATCATCACGAATTAATCCATGAAATAATACTGTTTTAAATGGTTTTTCTCCCATGTGTTCATATCCCGAGAAAATCATGCGAATAACCCAGAAGAAAATAATATCATATCCTGTTACTAACACATCTGTTGGGTAAAAATATTTTAGATCTTCTGTCATTTCTGGCCAACCAAGTGTTGAAAATGGCCAAAGTGCTGATGAGAACCAAGTATCTAGTGTATCCGGATCTTGTTCTAACTTTATTCCACCACATTTGCTACAAGTTTCTACCTTTTCTTTTGAAACAATAATTTCTCCACAATCCGCACAAACATATGCTGGGATTCTATGTCCCCACCATAACTGTCTACTGATACACCAATCACGAATATTATCGGTCCAATTATAATACGTTTTATCCATTCTCTCTGGAATTAATTGAATATCTCCTTGTTTTACAGCTTCTCTTGCAGGTTTAATCAATTCTTCCATTTTCACAAACCATTGTTTTTTTATCATAGGTTCAATGATTGTTTTGCAACGATCATGTGTTCCTACATTATGAGTATGATCCTCAATTTTAATAAGGTGACCCATTGCTTCTAATTCTTTTACGATTTCTTTTCTTGCATCATATCGATCAAGACCTGCAAATTTTCCACCGCGTTCATTAATTGTTGCATCATCATTCATTACATTAATTTCTTCTAAATTATGACGTTTTCCAACCTCAAAGTCATTTGGATCATGTGCAGGAGTAATTTTAACAACACCTGTACCAAATTCCATATCTACATAACTATCTGCAATTATTGGTATTTCTCTATTTGTAATAGGAAGAAGTACCTTTTTACCGATTAAATGTTTGTATCGCTCATCTTCTGGATTCACTGCAACCGCTGTATCTCCAAGCATTGTTTCTGGTCTTGTAGTCGCAAAAACTAAAGATTCTTCACTTCCAACTACATTATATTTAATGTGCCAAAAATGACCTGCTTTTTCTTCGTATTCAACTTCTGCATCTGAAATAGAAGTATTACAAATTGGACACCAGTTAATAATTCTACTCCCCTTGTAAATCCAACCTTTTTCATACATATTACAAAATACTTCTGTTACAGCTTTATTACAACCTTCATCCATTGTAAAACGTTCTCTGTCCCAATCACAACTAGCACCTAATTTTTTTAATTGTTCAATGATTCTTCCGCCGTACTCTCTTTTCCAATCCCATGCACGTTCTAAAAATCCTTCTCGTCCAATCTCTTCTTTTGTTACACCATCTTCTTTCATTTTTTCGATGATTTTTACTTCTGTAGCAATACTTGCATGGTCAGTACCTGGTTGCCAAAGAGCATTATATCCTTGCATTCTTTTAAATCGTATTAAAATATCTTGCATGGTATTGTCAAGAGCATGACCCATGTGAAGTTGTCCTGTAATATTTGGAGGAGGTATCACAATTGTAAATGGCTTTTTACTATGATCTACTTCTGCTCTAAAATATTTTTTTTCTGTCCAATGACTATAAATTTTATCCTCTATTCCATGTGGGTCATATGTTTTTTCTAATTCTTTACTCATTTTTTTCTTTCCCTTTCTTCTATATTATATAATATATTTTATATCGCATTAAAAAACCCTTCACTTTTATATTGTATAAAAGCAAAGGGCGAATGATCGCGGTACCACCTTTGTTCACTTTCCAATTTCTTTGAAAAGTCTTATTGATTCTGTAACGGGAATTAGCCGTGTAAAACTACTCCATTCATCTTACCGATTCAAAAGCTACCTTCCATATTCCTTACTTAAAGATCTTCCAGCCTAGAATCTTCTCTCTACAAAGCAGGTGATACGTACTCCTCTTTCTCACTATCTTTTTCTATCTCGTATCATCATAATGAATGAATGCTATTTTGTCAATATGCCTAATAAATTTCTTCTGGTATAATTACTGCTGCAATAAGATACGCAAGAATTCCGCTTCCACCTAAAAACATAAATACAATCCATAACAAACGGATGATTGTTGGATCCACATTAAAATATTCTCCAACACCTCCACATACTCCACATATTACCTTATTTGTTCTTGATTTCATTAATTTTTTCATCACATTTTCTCCTTTCCATTATTACTTTATTCCAAAAAAGATACATCAATATTTCCCATTGAACATTCTAAGTCCAACGTAGCATTTGCCCCTTTATTTCTTTTATTTTCTGAGATACTTCCAGCATAATACTGATCTCCTATTGCAATACTTCCCATAGATACTTCTAACTCATAATTATAATCATCTCGACCTGCAGTTAAAAGAAATTCCATATTTCCTAATCCAACTTTTGCATCTATATTATTTTCAATGTCTCCATTAAAATAAAGATTTCCAATTCCAACTTCGAACTCACCCTCTTTTATATCACAATTATGTAACGTCATTTGACCCATTCCTACATTAATCTCTAATTCTCTAGTCTTTAAATTGTCAATTGCCATACTACCTGCACCAACATCTAATGAAATTTCTTTTGCAACCAGAGAAGATGCTTCTAATAATGCAGCACCAATTCTAATATCAATTTCTTCTAAATCTATTGTATTTGGTAGATATAAATATATCGTTGCTGATTCATTTAATAAATCTTTATTTCTTTTATTTGTAATAAGTAATGTATTATTTCTTATTTCACATTGAACTATATCGCTCGCATTAATTTCTATTTCTTCATCTTCTGATTCTAGAATATAAATTTCTCCTCCTCCGACTTCAATATTAATATTTCGAATATCCGTCTTATCATATTTACTTTCATATTTACTTTCATTTGTATTCTCTTGGTTTGAATAAGTACGAGAAAAAAAATGGTATAACATGGTAGTTCCACTTAGCACAATACCAACCCCAATGGAAATTAATGCAATAACAACTATCATTTTTGTAGATTTACTCATATCTCTTCCTTCCTATTCTGTCAAGCCTAAATCTATTGATTTTACTGGCTTTGACGATTTTTATTTACCTCTAAAACAGAGCCGATAGTGATGGATATCGTAGTATCAAATACCGAATGCTGATAAATGGGTATAGTTAATAAAG
>JBOFWM010000098.1:0-31915 GCA_051653625.1 Lachnospiraceae bacterium | reverse complement strand
CAAAAAATGAAATTGTTGCAAAAGATATGATTGCATTTTTAAAGAAAAATAAATTTGGACGAGCAACATTTTTACCACTTACAACAATTATTAAACCGCAAGAATTTAAAGCGAAGGAAATTCTTGCCGAAGAAGGCGTATTAGGATTGGCAGATTCGCTTGTTAAGTTTGATGAAGAATATAAAAATGTTGCAAAAGCAATGTTGGGTAGAATTGTTGTTGTTGAAACAATTGATTGTGCGATTAAGCTTGCAAAAAAATATGATTATAGTGTTCGAATGGTTACACTTGAAGGAGAATTATTAATACCTGGTGGAGCAATTAGTGGTGGTACATTTAAAAACAATAGTAATTTATTAAGTAGAAGACGTGAAATTGTTGAGTTAGAAGAAAAGAGTAAAAACGATCTTCTTAAAATGGATGAATTGTTGGAAAGTATGGAAGCATTAAAAAAAGAACGTAATTCTTTAAGAATGAAAATTGAAGAGTGTAAAAGTAATGTTCAAAAAGAATATATCAAACAAAATACAGCTAGACTTAATATTGAAACTGCAAAAACAAAGAGACAAGAAACAGCATCTGGATTTCAAATTTTAAAAGAGGAAACACTTCAATTAGACCAACAAGTAATTGATATTAATAAAGAAAAAATTGAAATTGAAGAAAAATTAAATCAATCACTTTCTATGGAGCAAATTACAGAAGAAGTAATAAAAAAATATCAAGAAGAACTTGAAGTGATGAGAAAAAAAGAGATGGAACAATCTGCTTTCGTATCAGAAAAAGAAGTGGAAGTGGAAAAGGTAAAACAAGGGTTGGAATTTGAATTGATAAATCTTCAAAGAGTAGAAAGTGAGATTTTAAAATATACAACAGAAGCTGAAGAAATTAAATATGCAATACAACAAGGGAATGAAGAAGTAGCACAAAAAGAAAAAAACATTGAAGAAATACTTAAAACAATGGAAGCTTATGAAAAAAATCAATCGAAAGAAGAAGAAGAACTTTCAAAAGATTGGAAACAAAAAGAAGAATTATCATTAAAACAAAAGAATTTCTTTAAAATACGAGAAGAATTATCTGAAAGAATAAATGCGCTTGATAAAGAGTTGTATAGACTTGCAGCTCAACGTGAAAAATTTACGGACATTATTCAAGCACAAATTGATTATATGTGGAATGAATATGAAATTACATTAAGAGATGCGGCAACATTAAGAATGGAAGAATTAGATAATTTGACGGTAATAAAACGGGATATTGCACAATTAAAAGATAGTATCAAGCGATTAGGTGATGTAAATGTTAATGCTATAGAAGATTATAAAAATCTTTCAGAACGTTATGGCTTTTTGAAGACGCAACATGATGATCTAGTAGAAGCAGAAAAAACACTTGTAAATATAATTGAAGAATTAGATGTTGCAATGCGGAAGCAATTTAAAGAAAAATTTAGTGAAATTCAAAAAGAGTTTGATCATGTATTCAAAGATTTATTTGGTGGTGGAAAAGGTACCATCGAAATTATGGAAGATGAAGATTTATTAGAGGCAGGAATTAAAATTATTGCACAACCACCAGGGAAAAAGTTACAAAATATGATGCAATTATCAGGTGGTGAAAAAGCACTAACTGCTATAGCGCTTTTATTTGCAATACAGAACTTAAAACCATCTCCATTTTGTTTATTAGATGAAATTGAAGCCGCATTAGATGAAAGTAATGTAGGAAGATTTGCAAAATATTTGCATAAATTAACAAAATATACTCAATTTATTGTTATTACACATAGAAGGGGAACAATGGAGAGAGCAGATCGCTTATATGGTATTACGATGCAAGAAAAAGGGATTTCGACTCTAGTAAGTGTGAACCTAGTGGAAGAAGAATTAGAAAATTAGTGGAAAGGAAGTGGGATTAGACATGGAAGAAAAAGAAGGTTTTTTTAAACGATTAAAAAAAGGTCTTTCAAAAACAAGAGAAAATATTGTAAATGGATTAGATACATTTTTCTATGATAGTGCATGTATTGATGATGAATTTTATGAAGAATTAGAAGAAATTTTAATAATGGGCGATATAGGAGTTCGTGCTACAGAAAAAATTATAGAACACATGAAAAAACGCATCAAAGAAGAAAGAATTAAAGAACCTTCGGAATGTAAAACACTTTTAATTGAAAGTTTAAAAGAGCAAATGCGAGTAGAAGAGACTGCTTATGAATTTGAAGAAAAACAATCGATTGTGATGATGATTGGAGTAAATGGTGTTGGAAAAACAACAACTATTGGTAAACTAGCAGCGAAATTAAAAGAAAAAAATAAAAAAGTATTGATTGCAGCAGCAGATACATTTCGTGCAGCAGCAGGAGAACAACTTGAGGTATGGAGTAAACGAGCAGGTGTAGATATGATTGGTGGTGTTGAAGGATCAGACCCATCTAGCGTGATTTTTGATTGTGTCGCAGCAATGAAAGCAAGAAAAGTAGATGTTCTTCTTTGTGATACTGCGGGAAGACTTCATAATAAAAAGAATTTAATGGAAGAATTAAAAAAGATGAATCGTATAATAGACCGTGAGTTTCCAGATGCACATAGAGAAACATTTGTTGTATTAGATGGAACCACTGGCCAAAATGCACTTCATCAAGCAAAGGAATTTGGAGAAGTAACGAATTTGACTGGTATTATATTGACGAAAATGGATGGAACTGCAAAAGGTGGTATTGCAGTTGCAATTCAATCCGATTTAAATATTCCAGTTAAATATATAGGTGTCGGAGAAACTATTGATGATTTACAGAAATTTGATTCGGATAAATTCATAGATGCATTGTTTGATGTAGAGTTAGAATCATAGAAAAGAGGGGTTAAATTATGGAGATGCTTACTATTGAGCGTTTTGAAGAAGCGGCAGAGGAAGTAAAAAAGGTAATACTTGAAACAAAATTAATTTATAGTGATTATCTAAGCAAACAAACAGAAAATAAAGTATATTTGAAACCAGAAAATATGCAATTAACAGGTGCATATAAAGTTCGTGGCGCATACTATAAAATGAGCACATTAACAGAAGAAGAACGAAAAAAAGGAATTATTACTGCATCTGCTGGCAACCATGCGCAAGGAGTTGCATATGCAGCAAAGGCATATGGAGTAAGTGCTAAAATTGTTATGCCAACAACAACACCATTAATTAAAGTAAATCGCACGAAAAGTTATGGTGCGGAAGTTATTTTACATGGTGATGTTTATGATGAAGCATGTGCACATGCTGTTGAATTATCTAAGGAGCACGGATATACATTTATTCACCCATTTGATGACTTGGCAGTAGCAACGGGACAAGGAACTGTTGCGATGGAAATTTTTAAAGAGCTTCCGCTTGTAGATTATATTTTAGTTCCAATTGGTGGTGGTGGTCTTGCAACAGGTGTTTCGACTCTTGCAAAATTACTAAATCCAAATATTAAGGTAATTGGCGTAGAACCAATTGGTGCAAATTGTATGCAGGAATCGATAAAAAATGGAGAAATTATTACATTGCCTACTATTAATACGATAGCAGATGGCACCGCAGTTAAAACACCAGGTAGTGTGATTTTTCCATATATTAAAGAAAATATTGATGATGTTATTACTGTAGAGGATAGTGAATTAGTGGTTTCTTTTTTAGATATGGTTGAAAATCATAAAATGGTTGTAGAAAATTCTGGATTACTTACAGTTGCTGCATTAAAGCAATTAAATGTAAAAAACAAAAGAATCGTATCTATTTTAAGTGGTGGAAATATGGATGTTATTACTATGTCAAGTGTGGTACAACAAGGTCTTATTATGAGAGATCGTATATTCACTGTTTCAGTTTTACTTCCAGATAAGCCAGGTGAATTGACAAGAGTTTCAAATGTTGTTGCATTAGAGAATGGCAATGTAATTAAGTTAGAGCACAATCAATTTATTTCTATCAATCGTAATGCAGCAGTAGAACTAAGAATCACATTAGAGGCATTTGGAACAGAACATAAAGAACAGATCATTGATGCGTTATCAAAAAATGGATATCAACCAAGAGTAGTTCGAACAAATATTTAAATATGATAAGTAGGAGATCATAGATAATGTGATTCCTACTTATTTTTTTGAAAAAATTGCACATACTGTAAAAAAGAGAAGGTAGGTATCAGTATGAAAAAATATAGTATCATTACAATTGCTTGTTTTTTTTATGGAGTAGGTGTCAGTTTATTTTTTAATCCGAATCGTATTGCACCAGGAGGAGTGACAGGAATAGCAGTTATTTTAAGCCAATTAATTCCGGTGAGAGTAGGAACGCTACTTTTAGTATTAAATATTCCAATACTAGGGGTAGGGTTATATAAATTTGGATTGAAATTTTTATATTCAACAATTTATGCAACTATTATGGTTTCTATTTTTACGGACTTGCTTTCCTATTTTAAACCACTGACAACTGATCCACTGCTTGCGGTCATTATTGGTGGTTCATTGATTGCAAGCTCTTTAGCTGTAATTTTTAAAACGGGTGCAACAACAGGTGGAGCAGATATTATTGTAAAGTTACTTCGTTTAAAATATCAATATTTGAAAACAGGAAGACTTTTTTTAATTGTCGATTTTATTGTGGTACTATCATCTGGTCTTATTTTGCAGAATTTAAATATAGCAATGTATGGAATAATTGGCGTATTTGTTATGAGTATTGTAATGGATGGTGTTTTATATGGTAGAGATGGTGCAAAATTAATTTATATAATTAGTGACGTATCATCTGAAATTGCAGATCGTTTGATTAGTGAAGTGAATATTGGGGTTACGTTTTTACATGGTACGGGTGCTTATAGTAAAAAAAATAAAAATATCATTATGTGTATTATGAGAAAACAAACTTCGCCGCATGTAGAAGCTATTGTAAAAGAAGTGGATCCAGGTGCATTTTTTATAATTTCAAGTGCGGCAGAGATTTATGGAGAAGGTTTTAAAGATATTTTAGAAGAAAAGATATAAAGTAGACATTTCAAACAATACAATTTATAATGATTTTATGAAAAATTAAAAGAGGGTCATTATTTATGGTTGCAAACAGTATTTTAGAAAAGATTCAAAAAGAAAATAAAAATATAGAAGCACCGTGTGGTGGAAATGGGACTTGTGGGAAGTGTAAAATAAAAGTAACAAAGGGAAGCTCCTTTGTTACAATGCAAGATTTGAAAGTTTTTTCGAGAGAAGAGTTAGATCTTGGATACCGTTTGGCGTGTGTTGCAAAATATAAACAAGGTATGGAATATGAAATCATTCGTAATGAAGAAAATATGTTTATAGTAGGGAATGAAGAAAAAAAAGAAAGAAAGCTAACATGTAATGGAAGTATTGCAATTGACATAGGAACAACGACGATTGCTATGAATCTTGTTGAAAATGGTTCGAAAAATATCTGTAAAGAATATCGAGGTTTAAATCATCAGAGAGTATATGGTGCAGATGTACTTAGTCGCATTCGTTATGCAAATGATGGAAATCAAGAGGTTTTAAAAGAATGTATAAAAAAAGATCTTAATAAAGGGATTAATAAATTGATAGCTAAAGAAGAGTTTAAAATTGAATTAGTTACAATTGCTGCAAATATGACAATGATTCATTTGCTTTTGGGATTTTCTACAAAAGAATTAGGAGAATATCCATTTTTGCCTGTAAATAAAGAAGAAATTACAATAAATAGTAAATCTTTATTAGGAGATACTTGTAAGATTGATTGCGATGTAGTGATTCTCCCAGCATTTTCAGCATTTGTTGGTGGAGATATCATTTCAGATTTGTTTTTTTTAGAAGCATATAAAGAGGAAAAAATTTCGTTGCTTATTGATTTAGGGACAAATGGAGAAATGGTATTGTTTCATAAAAATAAGATGATTTCCACTTCTGTTGCTGCGGGTCCAGCATTTGAAGGTGGAAATATAAAATGTGGAACAGGGAGTATTCTTGGTGCCATTTCAGAAGTGATAATTAATGGGTCAAACATTACAATTGGAACTATTGGAAATCATATTCCGCCTACAGGCATATGTGGAACAGGTGTATTGGAAGCAATTTCACAATTTATGAAAGAAAATATTATAGATGAAACAGGATTACTTGAAGCAAAATATTTTGAAACAGGTTTTGTTTTATATAAGGATCAAGAGAATAGTATTTATTTGACACAATCAGATATTCGACAAATACAACTTGCAAAAGGTGCAATAAGAGCAGGGATTGAATTATTATTAGAAACATTTGGTATTTATGCAAGTGAAGTAGAGCAAGTGTATCTTGCAGGTGGATTTGGGGAACATGTAAAAGAGGAGGTATTGATTTCTACTGGAATTTTACCAAAAGAATTTGAAGGTAAAATAAAAGGAATTGGAAATGGTGCTTTAAAGGGAGCGATTGAATATCAAAATGTAATAGAAAAGAATTCTTTTTTGTCACATATACAATCTATTCGAGAAATAAATGAAGAATTATCGTTAGCTACACATCCTAAGTTTCAAGAATCATACTTAAAATATTTAAATTTTTAATAAAAATTGTAGGTGTCAAGAAAAAATACTTGACACCTATTTCATTATCTTGTATTATTACAAAGGATTGAAACATAAGTAAGGAAAATGTCATGGAAAAAATTGTAGAACAAGGGCTATTATATGACTTTTATGGAGAGTTATTAACAAAACATCAAAAAGAGATTTATGAAGCAATTGTTTACCATGATATGTCTTTAAGTGAAATCGCTGAGGAACATGGTATTACAAGGCAAGGTGTTCATGATTTGATAAAGCGTTGTGATAAACTTTTAAAAGGGTATGAGTCTAAATTGCATCTTGTTGAAAAATTTGAAGTAATACGTAATAATATTGAACTGATAAAAAAAGAATCAAATCAAGAATATGTCAAAGAATTAGCAGAAAAAATCATAGAAGAATTAATTTAGTTAGTGTGGAGGGTAGTATGGCATTTGAGAGTTTAACAGATAAGTTGCAAAATGTTTTTAAAAGTTTAAAAAGCAAAGGTCGTCTTACCGAAGAAGATGTAAAAGCTGCACTAAAAGAAGTTAAAATGGCATTACTTGAAGCTGATGTTAATTTTAAAGTTGTTAAGTTATTTATAAAAGCTGTAGAAGAACGTGCTATCGGTCAAGATGTGATGAATGGTCTTAATCCAGGTCAGATGGTAATTAAAATTGTGAATGAAGAAATGGTTTCTCTTATGGGCTCGGATGTTACTGAGATTAAGATGCAACCTGGTAAAGCAATTACTGTTGTGATGATGTGTGGGTTACAAGGTGCTGGTAAAACAACAACTACTGCAAAAATTGCAGGAAAACTTACACAAAAAGGAAAAAAACCACTTTTAGTAGCATGTGATGTTTATAGACCAGCAGCGATAAAGCAGTTACAAATTAACGGTGAAAAACAAAAAATACCTGTGTTTGCAATGGAAGACTGTAAAAATCCTGTAGAAATTGCAAAAGCTGCAATAGAACATGCAAAAGAAAAAGAATATAATGTAGTTATTCTTGATACAGCTGGTAGACTTCATATTGATGATGATATGATGAAAGAACTAGAAGCTATTAAAGAAGCTGTTGAAGTACACCAAGTACTTTTAGTAGTAGATGCAATGACAGGACAAGATGCTGTTAATGTTGCAAAAGAATTTGATGGTAGATTAAATGTAGATGGAGTTGTGCTTTCTAAAATGGATGGAGATTCAAGAGGTGGTGCAGCATTATCGATTAAAACAGTCACAGGAATACCAATTATTTATGTTGGTATGGGTGAGAAATTATCAGATTTAGAAATGTTTTATCCAGATAGAATGGCAAATCGTATTCTTGGAATGGGCGATATATTAACATTAATTGATAAAGTCCAAGAGAATATTGATATAGATGAAGACAAAAGCCGACAAATGGCTGGTCGTATGAAAAAAGGTAAGTTTGATTTTGAGGATTACTTAGAAAGTATGAAACAAATGCGTAACATGGGTGGATTGTCAAGTATTTTAAATATGCTGCCAGGTATGGGAGCAAAACTTGGAGATATCGAATCCTTAGTGGATGATAAACAATTAGCAAGAATGGAAGCAATTGTTCTAAGTATGACAAAAGAAGAACGTCAAAAACCTAAATTATTAAATCCTAGTAGAAAACATCGAATTGCAAAAGGTGCAGGTGTAGATATCGCAGTAGTTAACCGATTTATTAAGCAGTTTGAGCAAAGTCAAAAAATGATGAAGCAGATGCCAGGAATGATGGGTGGGAAAAAAGGGAAATTTAAACTTCCTTTTTAACAGAACAAATTCGTTCTGAATATAAATATTTTTTTAGAGGAATATCCTCTTACACAGAAAGGAGTCATGAAAAATGGCAGTTAAAATTAGATTAAGAAGAATGGGATATAAAAAACACCCAATTTACAGAATTGTAGTAGCAGATTCAAGATCACCTAGAGATGGAAAATGTATTGAGGAAATCGGAACATACAATCCAAATACAAGTCCAAGTGAATTTAAAGTTGATGAAGAATTAGCTAAAAAATGGTTATCAAATGGAGCACAACCTACAGGGATTGTTAACAAAATTTTAAAAGATGCTGGTATTGTAAAATAAATAGCAAGCTATATATTATTGCTTTTGGAGGTGGAACATGAAAGATTTAGTAGAAGTTATCGCAAAAGCACTTGTGGATAATCCAGATGAAGTTGTTGTAACAGAAAAAAATGATGGAGACAACATAACCATTGAACTTCATGTTGCAGCATCTGATATGGGGAAAGTTATTGGAAAACAAGGTAGAATTGCAAAAGCAATTAGAACTGTTGTTAAAGCTGCCTCAGTAGGAGAAAATACAAAGGTCGATGTAGAAATTGTTTAGTAAAAAGGGATACTCTAAGAGGGCATCCCTTATTTCTATAAAGAAAGGTATAAATGAATGGAAGATTTACTTCAAGTAGGAATTATTGCATCCACACATGGTATTAAAGGGGAGGTAAAAGTTTTTCCTACAACAGATGATGTGTCAAGATTTAAAAAATTAAAAAATGTTATTTTAAAGCATAAAGAAGAAAATAAGGAACTAGGAATTGAGGGAGTTAAATTTTTCAAAAAATTTGTAATTCTTAAATTTGTTGGTCTTGATTCAATAAATGATATAGAAACCTTTAAAGGGGATAGTTTATTCGTTACAAGAAAGAATGCAGTGCCTTTAAAAAAGGATGAGTATTTTGTTGCAGATTTAATTGATCTTTCTATTTATAACGAAGAGAATGAGGAAATAGGAATTTTAAAAGATGTTTTGGTAACTGGTGCAAATGATGTATATGATATTTCATTACATGATGGAAGACAACTTCTTTTACCAGCTATAAAAGAATGTATTTTAAGTGTAGATATAGAAGCGAAGAAGATGATGATTCATATTTTAGAAGGACTTTTATAATGAATTTTTATATTTTAAGTTTATTTCCTGAGATGATAGTAGAAGGACTTAAAACAAGTATTATAGGAAAAGCAATCATGAATAAATTATTATCTATTCATGGTATAAATATTAGAGAGTTCACAAAATCAAAACATAAGAAAGTAGATGATTATCCGTATGGTGGTGGTGCAGGTATGTTGATGCAAGCACAACCTATATATGATGCGTATCAATCTCTTTTAACAGAACATATTACAAAAGATACAAGAGTGATTTATGTAACACCACAAGGAAATGTATTTAATCAAGAGATGGCAGTAGAACTTGCAAAGGAAAAAGATTTGGTATTTTTATGCGGTCATTATGAGGGAATTGATGAACGAGTATTAGAAGAAGTTGTGACGGATTATGTTTCTATTGGAGATTATGTATTAACAGGTGGGGAATTACCGGTTATGGTAATGATTGATGCAATTTCAAGAATGGTACCAGGTGTTCTTAATAATGAAACTTCAGCAATGGAAGAGTCATTTCATAATTATTTGTTAGAGCATCCACAATACACAAGACCAGAAGAATGGAACGGGAAAAAAGTACCCGACATATTATTAAGTGGACATCATAAAAAAATAGAGGATTACAGAATGGAAGAGTCAATAAAAAGAACAAAAGAAAGACGTCCAGACTTGTATGAAAAATATAAAAAAGTAATTGCACATAGTACAAAGTTATGATATTATATTAATGTTGTGTAAATGAGATGGTCCGCTATTATAAAATATAATAAGAACATCCAAGAAAAAGGAGAATAGATATGAACGAAATTATTAGAAGTATTGAACAAGAACAATTAAAAGCAGAAGTTTCACAATTTTCTGTAGGTGATACTGTAAAAGTTTATGGTAAAATCAAAGAAGGTAACCGTGAAAGAATTCAGGTTTTTGAAGGAACTGTTTTAAAAAGACAAGGTGGAAGTAACAGAGAAACTTTCACAGTTAGAAAAACATCAAATGGTATTGGTGTTGAAAAAACATGGCCACTTCACTCACCTAATGTTGAGAAAATAGAAGTTATCAGAAGAGGTAAAGTAAGAAGAGCTAAATTAAATTACCTAAGAGATCGTATCGGTAAAAAAGCAAAAGTTAAAGAATTAGTAAAATAATTTATGTTGTGTCACACTAAGTAATTAGTGTGACATTTTTCGTTTTTGCATAAAAGCTAAATACATGATATAATTGTAACATCTATTAATTTATAGTAATTTGGAGAAACGAATATACAGATGAGAAGAAAAGGTCTTAGATTTTATAAAAAAAATAAAATGATAAATTCAGCAATTATCCATGAAGTTTTAAGATGGATTGTTGGTTTGTTTTCCGTTATTTTAATTGCATATGTTTTAGTATCAAATTTTGGTGTTCAAACAAGTGTCATTGGTATCTCTATGGAAGAAACTTTGTATAATGGTGAGCGAGTCTTAGTTAATAAATTTCACTATAATTTGTTTCAACCATCGCGAGGAGATATTATTGCATTTCTTCCGAATGGAAATAAAAACACGTATTTTTATATTAAAAGAGTGGTAGCAATTCCGGGAGATACAGTTCAAATTTCAAATGGAAAACTATATATAAATAGTGAAGAAGTATCCTATAATTATGATAAAATTGCAGATCCAGGAATTGCTATAAATGAGATTACATTAAAAGAGAATGAATATTTTGTAATGGGAGATAATTGCAATAGCAGTGAAGATAGTCGATCTGGTAATATAGGATTAATAGCTAAAGATGTAATTATGGGAAAAGCATGGTTTCATTTTGGAAATAAAGAATCAAAATTAGGTTTTTTATAGTAGTAAAGAAGGGAAATAAATTAGAATGAATTATCAATGGTACCCAGGTCATATGACTAAGGCAAAAAGAATGATGAAGGAAGATCTTAAACTCATAGATTTGATTATTGAATTAGTGGATGCAAGAATTCCAATTAGTAGTAGAAATCCAGATATAGATGAATTAGGTCAACATAAAGCAAGAATGGTTTTGCTGAATAAATCAGATTTATCAGATTCGAAAATAAATAAAGAGTGGATAGAATATTTTAAAGGAAAAAATATTACTGTTTTAGAAATTAATTCCAAAAGTGGAACAGGACTAAAAGCAATTCAAAACTCTGTAAATGAAGCATGTAAAGAAAAAATAGAGAGAGATAAAAAAAGAGGGATATTAAATCGACCTGTACGTGCTATGGTTGTAGGAATCCCGAATGTAGGAAAATCTACATTCATTAATTCCTACGCAGGGAGAGCATGTGCAAAAACAGGAAATAAACCAGGTGTAACAAAAGGAAAGCAATGGATTAAATTAGGAAAAGGATTAGAACTTTTAGATACACCAGGTATTTTGTGGCCAAAATTTGAGGATCAATCGGTTGGTATGAAATTAGCATTTATTGGTTCAATTAATGATGCGATCTTAATTGAAGAAGAAATGGCAATTGATTTAATTAAATATTTAATTGCTAGATATCCAGGAGTTTTTATAAAACGATATGAAATAACAGATGAATCGGACCCAGTGAAAATGTTAGATGAAATTGCGGAGACTAGAAAATGTTATAAAAAGGGGCAAGAACTTGATTATTCAAAAGCAGCATCTATTATTATTGATGATTTTAGAAGTGGGAAATTAGGAAAAATTACATTAGAAGGTCCAAAAGAATACTAAAGGGGTGTTTAATACTATTTATGAAAAGACTTATAAAAGAGATTCTAAGTACTAGTTTGTATTTACTAGGAGTATTGCTTTTAACATTTTTAATTATTACTTATGTGACGCAAAGAACAGAAGTTGTAGGTTCCTCTATGGAAAATACATTAAGCAATGGGGATCATTTGATGGTGGATAAAATTACGTATCGATTTAAAGATCCAGAGCGTTTTGATATTATTGTTTTTCCATATCATGAGGATAAAAGTATTTTTTATATAAAAAGAATTATAGGTATGCCCGGTGAGCAGATTACGATTGATGAAAAAGGGAATATCTATATTAATGGAGAGATTCTTCATGAATCTTATGGAGCAGAAATTATGCAATCTCCTGGAAGGGCAAATACAACTATAATATTAGAGGATGATGAGTATTTTGTATTAGGTGATAATAGAAATAATAGTCAAGATAGTAGAGATAGTTTGGTTGGGAATATAAAAAGAGAAGAGATTCTTGGTAGAGCATATGTAAGAATATGGCCATTTAGTAAAATTGAAATTTTGCAACATCAATAAAAAGAGTTTCCTAGGGAACTCTTTTTCTGGCATAAAAGAATAGGAAAAGAGGAAATAGAAGTGGCAGAAAGCATTAAAAATATTGAATCTACATTTAAAGAAGCAGATATTTATGATTTGAAATCTTTATGTGAAGTATATAAAAACGATGAGAGAGCAGGAGTACAAAAAATTCTTTTTACTGCGAAAAAACGTATGGATGCATTTCAATTAGAACTAGATCGTATCTATCAATTAAAAGAATACGAAAGACAATATGAAGAGTTTGGAATTGTATGTGGAATTGATGAGGTAGGTAGAGGACCACTTGCAGGACCTGTTGTAGCTTGTGCTATTATTTTACCAAAAGATTGTTCTATCTTATATATTAATGATTCAAAAAAATTAAGTGCAAAAAAAAGAGAAGAATTATATGAAATTATAAAAAAAGAAGCTATTAGTATAGGAATTGGATATAGTTCACCAGAACGAATAGATGAAATTAATATTTTACAAGCAACATATGAAGCAATGAGAGAAGCTATAAATCATTTAGAAGTAAAGCCCGACATACTTTTAAATGATGCTGTTACAATACCAAATATAGAAGGAAAACAAATCCCAATTATTAAAGGAGATACAAAAAGTATATCAATTGCTGCTGCAAGTATTGTAGCAAAAGTGACAAGAGACCAATTGATGATGCAATATGATGAAGTATTTCCTGGATATGATTTTGCATCAAATAAAGGGTATGGTTCGACAACACATATTGAAGCTTTGAAAAAATTAGGGAAAACGCCAATACATAGAGTTAGTTTTATAAAAAACTTTCTTTTATCTTAAATAAAAAAGGAGAACTTAAATGGCCATTGATTTACTAAATATGCCTTTGAAGCAAATAATGACAAAGCTTGATTTTTTAGAAGATCAGGACAAGGCAGTTTTTTTAAGTGATCGATTAAAATCACTTCTGCCAGGTGATATTATACAAGGACAAATTACTAAGTTAGATGGTATTGATGTGAAGTTATTACTTTTTAATGCAATGAATATTCAGGCAAAGCTAGATAGTTCTATATCATTAAAAGAAGGTGCTATGATTCAATTTCAAGTAAAAAGTAATAGTGAAAAGGGGTTAATAATTCAACCACTATTTGAAAATATTGCGCAAGAAGAAACGGTAGTAAAATCATTGCAAATGGCTAATTTACCTATTACAAATGATAGTATTGAAATGGTAAAAAGCTTGATGGATAAAAATATGCCAATACAAAAGCAAGTATTGACACAAATATTTAAAGAAATCAATGCGAACACGCAATTGACTCCAAAAGAAATTGTTACATTGCATTTTCTAGATATTCCTATTAATGAAGAAGCAATTCAACAAATGATATCTTATAAAGAAAACACGCATCTTGTAAAGGATTCTATATCGTATTTAAAGGAGGCAGTAGAACCTTTTATAGAAGAATTACTAAGAGATTGTTTGAGTACAAAAGAAAGTAAAGTAATTGAACACTTTTTAGATGTGCTAAAGGAAAATATACCATTAAAATCGGATGAATTATCTTTGGAATATACAAAAATAAAAAATGATTTATTGCAAGTGTTAAGCAACAAAGGAATTGAAGAAGTCACTATACAAGGCGCTGTATGTGAAAAATTTCAAGAAAATATGCAGCAAACATCATTGCAACAACCACAAGAACTTTTGCAAGAGATAACAAATCAGACAACTATTCTAGAATCAACAGATGTGAAAAAAGCAATGATAACTTTATTTCATAAGATTTTTATGAATAATGGATTAATGGATGAAGTGGATGTGGGAAATAAAGAGAAAATTCAGGAATTCTACGAAACATTAAATCAGACAATTAGTAGTTTGAAAAGTGGATTAGAGAAAATGGATAAAATAGAAACAGGCTTTTCAAAAGCTGTTTTTACTATGAATTCTAATTTAGATTTTATAAATCATATAAATCAAGTGTATCAATATGTACAGTTGCCAGTAAAATTAGAGCATAATGAGGCAAATGCTGAATTATTTTTATTTACAAATAAAAAGAATCTTGCACAAGAGGATGGAAAAATATCAGCATTTTTACATTTAGACATGAATGCTTTAGGTCCAGTAGATGTATTCATATCTTTAGATAAACAAAGCGTTGTTACTAATTTTAAATTATCAAATGAAAAAAGTTTAGAATTGATTGAAAAAAATATTTCTATGTTAAATGAAAGAGTACAAAAAAAGGGATATGATATTACAATACATACACAATTAATAGAGCAAGATACATCAGAGGAATTTAGTATTAGTAAATTGATCAATGAGAGTAAATTTAATTCGTGTATGGCGTGTAAGGGATTTGATGCAAGAGTATAAGGTGGGTGATATTGTAGATGAAGAAAGAAATAAAACAAGCAGTTGCTTTAGAATATAATCAAGATGAAGAAGCACCTAAAATTATTGCAACAGGAAAAGGAGTATTAGCAGAGCGTATTATTGAAAAAGCGAAAGAAAATGATATTCCAATCCATAAAGACCATAAATTAGCGAATACATTATCTAAACTTGAAATTGGAGAAATGATACCACCGAAGCTTTATGACGTGGTAGCTGAAGTTTTAGTATTTGTTGATGCAATGGATAAGATTATGGAAAAATGAGGGCATATTGTTGGGGGAAAATAAAAGAGCGGTAGGGACTTTTTATGAAGAAATGGCAATTTCTTTTTTGAAAAAAAACGAAATTTTAATACTTGAAAAAAATTATCGAACAAGATATGGAGAAATTGATATTATTGGAAGAGAAGATGATACAATTATCTTTTTTGAAGTGAAATATAGAAAAAGTATAGAATATGGACATCCAACAGAAGCTGTAAATAAAAAGAAACAAAAAATAATTTGTAAAGTTGCTACACAGTATTGTGTCACACATTTTGTGAACGATTTAGTTAGATATGATGTAATATCAATATGTAATGGAGAAATTGAATGGTATAAAAATGCTTTTTCGCATATTGGATATGGGATTTAAAATCGAATTGATTTGAAAGGTTAATGAAAGAAATGATAAGAAAATATAATAAAGAAAAGAGCATAGATATACCGGTTTTGCGAAAAAAGAATGAGGTAGAATACTTAATATATCCTGCATTTGAAGAAACAAAACTTGTAAATCATTTATTTACGACAAGACATGGTGGGGTAAGTGAGGGTTATTTTTCAAGTATGAATTTAAGCTATGCTAGAGGAGATCGAAAAGAAAATGTAGATGAAAATTATCGACGAATAAGTGAGATTTTAGAATGTAAATTAGAAGATTTTGTTTTGACGGATCAAACACATACATCGAATATTAGAGTCGTAACAAAGGGCGATAAAGGAAAAGGAATACTTTATGAAAAAGATTACGAAGATATAGATGGATTTATTACAAATGAAGAAGGTGTTGCACTTGTTACATTATATGCTGATTGCGTTCCTTTGTTTTTTCTGGATCCAATAAAAAAAGTAATAGGAATGAGTCATTCTGGATGGAAAGGAAGTGTATTAAATATTGCAGCAAAAACACTTGATAAAATGAATAGTGAATATAATTGTAAGATAGAAGATATTTTAGTTGCAATTGGTCCCTCTATTTGTATGGAATGTTATGAAGTAAGCGAAGATGTTATTTTAGAATTCAACAAAAGTATAGAAAAAGATGATTTTTATTACAAAAAAAATAATGGAAAATATCAATTAGATTTATGGAAAGCCAATGAATATTTATTATTAGATGCTGGAATAAAAAAAGAAAATTTGAGTATTACAAATATTTGTACTTGTTGTAATGAAAAGGATCTCTTTTCGCATAGAGCATCGCAAGGGAAAAGAGGAAATTTAGCAGGAGTAATAATGTTAAAAAAATCTTAAGAAAATTAACTTCTATTTTTAAAAGAATTATGAGAGAATAGAATTCAAATAGGATAAGGATGAACATTAATATGAAAAAAATATTAATATGTGATGATGAAAAAGAAATTGTAGATGCGATTGAAATATATTTGCATCAAGAAGGATTTGAAATATTAAAGGCTTATGATGGAATAGAGGCTATTGAAATTGTAAAAAAGAATGAGGTACAATTGATTATAATGGATATTATGATGCCAAGAATGGATGGTATACATGCAACTATGAAAATTAGAGAAATTTGTAGTGCTCCAATTATTTTTCTTTCGGCAAAAAGCCAAGATCTAGATAAAATATTGGGGTTAAATATTGGTGCAGATGATTATATCACTAAACCATTTAATCCATTAGAGCTTTTGGCTAGAGTAAAATCGCAAATAAGAAGATATACAGAATTTGGAAATAACATTGAAAATACTAGTTTGCTTTCTGTTGGTGGTTTAGTAATTAATGATGAGACAAAAGAAGTAAGTGTAGATGGTGAAAAACTAAAATTAACACCTATAGAATATAATATTTTATTTCTTTTAGCAAAAAATCAAGGGAAAGTATTTTCTATTAATCAAATTTATGAAAGTATTTGGGAAGAAGATGCAATTGGTGCCGACAATACAGTTGCAGTTCATATTAGACATATTCGTGAAAAAATAGAAATAAATCCAAGAGAACCAAAATATTTAAAGGTAGTGTGGGGAGTTGGTTATAAAATTGAGAAACAGTAAAGAACATATTTAAGGAGAGAAAAGATTGATGCAAACAAATGAAAAATATAAATTTCTCAGTAGAATATGTGTAGTTGTTATTGCGATTTGTCTAAGTTCTATTTTTATTAATTCTTTTTTGAAAATTACCACATCTTATAATGAAAATCATTATTATGTGATTACTCCATTCAATAAAGAAGTACAATATGAAAAAACTTCGTTATATCAAGAAATTTTGACAGAAAATATAGAATATATTACTCGATTTGCAGTGATTGCTAACCAATTAGAAACAAATGGTAGTTATGATCACGATAAACAAATTAATATTGTAGAATATGCAAATCGTACAAATGTTTCGTCAACAAAAGAAGAATATGAAGTGACATTTTATTTAGATGATCTAATAAAATGGGGAAATTATGGATTTGATTTTGAAACAGTTACAGGGACTTACGAAGAAATCAGTAATTTATTTAAGAATACTGCAGATGAAATGATAAAAGAAGAATCGATACATTATTCAATAGATCTTTTGATTCAACGATATAAAACAACGGATGGAAAAGAATTAATTGAAATTGCCAATAATATTGAAGAATATGAAGTGCTGAAAAAATATTTAATGGAGACTGCGGAAAGCTTATTTCATAATTATTCAGAATATGTTGAACTGTCAACAAAATATTTAGCAGATAATTCAAATATTAACTATTTTATTCAGATTGAAGAAAATGGAGAAATAAAAAATTATACAAATGTAGTATTTGAACAAAATTTGATGTCATCAGAAGAACGATTAAATTATATGCAAAAAATGGGTGCACAGTTTTTATTTTTTAATCCCGATAAAGTTGCAATCAGCACAAATACAGGAATAAGTGCACAAACAATGAGAAGTATAATCCGTAAGTATGAATATGTATTGAAAGATAATACTAGAGTATATTATAGTGTTGATTTGTCATATCAAGCAATAGATGACTTGCAAAAAGGGCAGCAATTATATAGTAGATTTATGCCATTCTACTGGCAAACCTTAATTGGAGCATTGATTGCATTTATAGTATATATTTTATGTATTTGGCGAACGCTTGTATTGGAGGTTAAAAGGAGTCAAATAAAAGAAAAAGGAATAGATAAGATACCATTGGAAATGTTAGTATTGCTATTTTTTTTGATAGAGTGGATTATTTTTTATGTGACATTTTATTTGCTAAATGCTTATAAAACGGGTGGAATTTCTTTTTCATGGCTACCAGCTATTTTTGCAATTCTTGCCTTTATGGCAAATGAATTTATTTTATTATTAGTAATAAGTATAGTACAAAGAAAAAATAGTAATACCATTTGGAAACACACAATTGCAGTTCAAGCATCTAAAAAAATAAAAAGTATATTTTTAGATGCATATGAAAACGGAACAACTGCAGCAAAAACATGGATTCTATATACTACTTTTTTGCTTATAAATTTAATTTTAGTATTATTAGGATTAGGTGGTGTTATTGGTGCATTTATTATAGATATGACAATTGGTGTACTTATTTATCGTGATAATAAAGCACGTAGTGATATAGTAAAAGGAATTGAACGAATAAGAAATGGTGATACACAATATAAAATTAATACACGATACTTATATGGTGAAAATTTAGTATTGGCAAAATCAGTTAATACCATAGGAGATGGCATTCGTGTTGCTGTAGAAAATAGCATGAAAGACGAAAAATTAAAAACAGATTTGATTACAAATGTTTCTCATGATATAAAAACACCACTAACATCTATTATTAGTTATGTAGATTTGTTAAAAAGGGAAAATATTGAAAGTGAGATAGTGAAACAATATATTCATGTACTTGATGTTAAATCACAACGATTAAAACAATTAACTGATGATTTAGTGGAAGCGTCTAAAATTAGTTCTGGTAATATTACTATTGAACTTATTGAGGTGAATTTTGGAGAATTTATACAACAAATTATAGGTGAATTTGCAGATAAATTAGAAGAGAAAAATTTGGTATTGATAAAACGTATGGATGTTGAAAATGTATCTGTTTCTGCAGATGCGCATCATATGTTTCGAGTAATGGAAAATCTATTTTCAAATATTTGCAAATATGCATTAGAAGGTACAAGAGTTTATATTGTTTTAGAAAAAGTGATAGAAGAAAGCGAAAAAGTAGTATTTTCAATAAAAAATATTTCAGCAAATCCATTACAAGAAAATTCAAGTATTTTAATGGAACGTTTTATTAGAGGGGATGAATCAAGAAATACAGAGGGAAGTGGATTAGGATTATCTATTGCAAGAAATTTAGTGGAACTACAAGGAGGAGAATTCTTTGTGGAATCAGATGCAGATTTATTTAAAATAACAATAAAATTTCGTATTGTATAAAAATAGGACAGTTGCTTTATAGATTAAAAAGCAGCTGTCCTTTATTATTAGTGTTATGAATCGAATTCTTCACGTGCATTATATTTTTTTAAGAATGCTTGTATTTTTTCTGTTGGAGTTTGAACATTATCCATTGAAACATCATGGTTCATAAAATCGATAATTGATGCAAGAAATTTACTCATATTAGCTTCAATGTAGTAAGGTTTTTCTAATAGACTAGGATCTCTATAATTTAAATTTGTTGTGATGATTTTTTCAAAATAACCTTTTTCATATGCAGCATCAAAAGCGTCAAATCCATTTGTAAATAATCCAAATGTACATAAAATATAAACACGATTTGCATTCATTTCTTTAAGTTGTCTTGCAGTATCAATCATACTTTCACCAGATGAAATCATATCATCCATAATAATAACATCTTTTCCATCTATATTATCACCAAGAAATTCATGGGCAATAATAGGATTTTTACCATTCACAATTGTTGTATAATCACGTCTTTTATAGAACATACCAGTATTTACTCCAAGAACGTTTGCAAAGTACACACTGCGATTTAATGCACCCTCATCTGGACTAATTACAACTAAATGATCTTTATCAATGATTAAATCGCGTTCACTACGAAGTAACGCACGAATAAATTGATAAGGTGGAAGATAATTATCAAAGCCATTCAATGGAATAGCATTTGCAACACGAGGATCATGAGCGTCGAATGTAATAAAATTATCTATTCCCATTGCATATAATTCCTCTAACATAAATGCACAATCTAGAGATTCACGATTAGAACGATTGTGTTGTCTTCCTTCATATAAAAATGGCATTATAATATTAATTCTATTTGCTTTTCCTGTAGCAGCCGCAATAATACGTTTTAAATCTTGGTAATGATCATCTGGTGATTTGTGGTTTAAGTGACCATTTATTGAATATGTGATACTGTGATTGCATATATCAACTAAAATATATAAATCTTTACCACGTACAGATTCATTGAGTATTCCTTTTGCTTCGCCAGTTCCAAAACGTGGAACAGATGCACTTGTTAAATAAGAGTCTTCAACATATCCTTGAAAAGCAGCATTCTTACTGAAATTATTGATAAAACTTTTACGAAAAGAAACTAAATAATCGTTAATTTCTGTTCCTAAAGTATGTGCTGATTCTAATACTACTAATTTAAGAGGTGCTACTGGAAGAGCATTTTCTAATTCGCTTAAATTTGGCATAAATTTTCTCCGTTCTATTATCTCAATACTTCTTAACTATTCTTTTATATCACTTGTAGATAGAGGATGTCAAGATAAGGGATGACAATGCATGAAAAATCTAGTAAAATAAATACAGTAAAGTTTAATAAGGATTAGGTAAAAAAAGTGAAAACTAAAAAACAAATTATAAATAAAGTTTTAGAGAACAGTATTGCGATGGAGTTAGGCATTGAAGTAGGGGATTTTTTGATTTCAATTAATGATACAATAATCGAAGATATTTTTGATTATAGATTTTTTGTAGATGAAGAATATTTAGAAATTTTAATTGAAAAATCAAATGGTGAAGAGTGGTTATTAGAAATTGAAAAAGAAAGTGAAGAAGAAATTGGCATTGAATTTGAAAATGGATTAATGGACGAATATAGAAATTGTACAAATAAGTGTATCTTTTGCTTCATAGATCAAATGCCAAAGGGAATGAGAGAAACTTTGTATTTTAAAGATGATGATTCAAGGCTTTCTTTTTTGCAAGGCAATTATATTACCTTAACAAATATGTCGGATCATGATGTGGAACGAATCATTAAATATCACTTATCTCCAATTAATGTTTCTTTTCAAACAACAAATCCCAAATTGCGATGTGAAATGTTAAATAATCGCTTTGCAGGAGATGCACTTAAAAAAGTTAGAACATTATTTGAAGCAGGAATTACAATGAATGGGCAAATTGTTCTTTGCAAGGGAATTAATGATGGAGAAGAATTAGAACGTAGTCTAAAGGATTTATATGAATATGTACCAGTATTAGAAAGTTTATCTATCGTTCCCGTTGGACTTTCTAAATTTCGAGAAGGGTTGTTTGAATTAGAGCCATTTACAAAAGAAGATGCAAAATCTGTAATAGAGATGGTTCATAAATGGCAAAAAAGAGCAAAAAGGGAACATGGAATTCACTATGTACATGTTAGTGACGAATGGTATATTTTAGCAGAAGAAGAGATGCCTCAGGAAGATAATTATGATGGATATTTACAATTAGAAAATGGAGTTGGAATGGTTCGACTTTTTATGGATGAATTTCATGAAAAATTAGAAAAAGAAATAAATACGTATGATATAGAAGTGAGAAAAACATTTCAAGATGAGGTGTCAATTATATCAGGAGAATTAGTAGGACCATATATTTTAAAACTTGCAGATGAATTTATGGAAGCATTTCCGAATATACTAATTCATGTTAGAATTATTAAAAATAATTTCTTCGGTGGTAAAATAACTGTCACTGGTTTATTAACTGGAACTGATATAATTGAACAATGTAAAAATGAAAAATTAGGCAATCGATTGCTTCTTCCAGAAAATATATTAAGAGCAAATGAAGAAGTGTTATTAGATGATTTTACTGTGACAGACCTTAAAAATGCTTTACAAGTACCTATAGATATTGTAAAATCAAGCGGATATGATTTTGTAAATGTATTATTAAAGTCATACAAGAATGGAGAGTAGAAAAATGGGAAAAAGAAAAGGAAAACCAATTGTTGCAGTTGTTGG
This sequence comes from Lachnospiraceae bacterium, assembly GCA_051653625.1. GTDB lineage: Bacteria > Bacillota > Clostridia > Lachnospirales > Lachnospiraceae > SFDP01. The sequence continues at coordinate 9,300 of JBOFWM010000098.1, read as the reverse complement.
AAGACCAAATGTTGGAAAATCAACGTTATTTAACGCTTTAGTTGGGGATATGATAGCCATTGTAAAAGATACTCCTGGTATAACAAGAGACAGGATTTATGCAGACATTTCATGGTTAGATATGAATTTTACCTTAATTGATACAGGTGGTATTGAACCAGAAAGTAAAGATATTATTTTGTCTCAAATGAGAGAACAAGCGCAAATAGCAATGGATACAGCAGATGTTATTATATTTTTAGTTGATGTAAAACAAGGATTAGTAGATGCTGATTCTAAAGTTGCAGATATGTTAAGACGTTCTAAAAAGCCAGTAGTACTTGTTGTAAATAAGGTGGATAATTTTGACAAATATATGGCGGATACGTATGAGTTTTATAATTTAGGAATTGGGGATCCAGTTCCAATTTCAGCTGCCAATAGATTAGGGATTGGTGATATGCTAGATATTGTTACTGGTCATTTTAATAAAGAAGATTTAGCAGAAGAAGAGGATGAAAGACCAAGGATTGCTATCATTGGAAAACCAAATGTTGGAAAATCGTCTTTGATTAATAAATTGATAGGTGAAAATCGATTGATCGTATCTGATGTTGCAGGTACAACAAGAGATGCTATTGATACAGAAGTAATTCATAATGGAAAAGAATATGTATTTATTGATACGGCTGGTCTTAGACGTAAGAAAAAAATCAAAGAAGAGTTAGAACATTATATGATTATTCGTACTGTTAGTGCAGTTGAACGTTCGAATATTGTTATTATTATGATTGATGCAGATGAAGGAATAACCGAACAAGATGCAAAAATTGCGGGTATTGCACACGAACGTGGAAAAGGTGTAATTATTGCAGTGAATAAATGGGATAAAGTAGAAAAAGATGATAAAACCATTTATAAATTTACAAGACAAGTCCAAGATACATTAGCATATATGCAGTATGCACAAATTATTTTTATCTCAGCAAAAACAGGACAAAGAATCAATAAATTATATGATACAATTGATACGGTGCTAGAAAATTGTTCGTTAAGAATTTCTACAGGAGTATTAAACGAAATTATGACGGAAGCAGTTGCAATGCAACAACCACCATCAGATAAGGGTAAGAGACTACGTTTATATTACATCACACAAGCAGCAGTAAAACCACCAACTTTTGTAATATTTGTAAATGATAAGGAATTGATGCATTTTTCTTATACAAGATACATTGAAAATCAAATACGTAGTGCATTTGGATTTAGTGGAACACCACTGAAATTTATTATACGAGAAAGAAAGGATAATAAGTAATGGTTCGTATATTATGTTTGATAATAGGATATCTTTTTGGGATGTTTCAAACGGCATATTTTTATGGAAAAAAGCATGGGATTGATATAAGAGAACAAGGAAGTGGAAATGCGGGGATGACGAATGCATTGCGTGTGCTAGGTAGAAAAGCTGGGATTACAGTACTTCTTTGTGATATGTTTAAAACCGTAATACCTATTGTAATTGTACGTATTTTATTCGGAGAAATATATGCAGATAAAATTTATCTACTTGTATTATATACTGCGGCTGGAGCAATTCTTGGACACAATTATCCTTGGTATTTACAATTTCGAGGTGGAAAAGGAATTGCTGCAACAGCCGGACTTATTTTAGCATTTCATCCATATTTTATTATTGTAGGTCTTGTTGTTTTCTTAACAACCTTATTTACAACGCATTTTGTTTCGCTAGGTTCTTTACTAGTATATGTTTGTTTTGTAATACAATTAATTGTATGTGGACAGAATGGTTTATTTGCACCAATGGATCAAATGCATTTATATGAGTTGTATATAGTAGGAATATTATTAGCAGCACTTGCTTTTTGGAAACATAGTGCAAACATTGATCGATTATTAAAAGGAACAGAAAATAAAACATTTTTAAAAAAGAAAAAGGGTGAAATTTAAAATGAGTATTCATATTGGAGTAATAGGTGCCGGAAGTTGGGGGATTGCATTAGCAAAATTATTACATACAAATGGTCATAAAGTGACAGTGTGGTCAGCAATTGAAGATGAAATTACAATGTTAAATCAGATGCATGAGCATGTTGATAAATTACCTGGAATAAAACTATCAGAAGAAATTATATTTACAACAAATTTATCAAAAGCAATAGAAGGAAAAGAGGTATTAATATTAGCTGTTCCATCACCTTACGTTAGAAGTACTGCGGATCAAATGAGTAAATATGTGGAAGATGGACAAATCATTGTAAACGTTGCAAAAGGAATTGAAGAACATACATTAATGACATTGTCAGAAATTATTGAAGAAAAAATACCACAAGCAATAGTTGCAGTATTATCGGGACCATCACATGCAGAAGAAGTAGGAAGAGGTGTTCCAACAACTATTGTAGTTGGTGCAAAAGATCAAAACGTTGCAGAATATTTACAAAATATTTTTATGAGCAATGTATTTCGTGTGTATATTAGTCCAGATGTTCTAGGAATAGAATTGGGTGCGGCTTTAAAAAATGTAGTAGCACTTGCTGCAGGAATAGCAGATGGATTGGGATATGGTGATAATACTAAAGCTGCTTTAATCACAAGAGGTATTACAGAGATTGGACGTCTAGGTCTAGAAATGGGCGGAAAATTTGAAACTTTTTGTGGACTATCAGGAATCGGAGATTTGATTGTTACTTGTGCAAGCAAACATTCAAGAAATAGGAAAGCAGGAATGCTTATAGGACAGGGAAAAACAATGGATGAAGCAATGGCTGAAGTGAAAATGGTCGTAGAAGGTGTTTATTCAGCAAAAGCAGCTATGGGACTTTCAAAAAAATATAATGTTTCGATGCCAATTATTGAACAAGTAAATTTAGTTTTGTTTGAAAATAAGCCAGCAAAAGATGCGGTAACAGACTTAATGCTTAGAGATAAAAAATTAGAACTTCCAGATTGGAATGCATAAAAAAATCCACGCTCAAGTTTACAACTTGAAATGCGTGGTTTTTTTTTATTTTATACCATTCATAATAAGAGCAGTTGTCTTAGGTTTATTCATAGAATAAATATGAATGCCATCTACTTTTTGTGCTTTTAAATCAAGAATTTGATTGATTGCATAATCTATACCTGCTTTTTGCATATCCTCTTTTGAATCTCCATATTTTGCAATAATATCTGACAATGATTTTGGTACACTAGAACCAGACAATGTAACAGTAGTTCCTAGTTGTTTAGCTGAAGTAATAGGCATAATACCTACACTGATTGGAATAGAAATATTAGCTTTTCTTGCTTTTTCAAGAAAGCTATAAAATTGATTATTATCAAAAAATAATTGAGTAATTAAAAATTCTAATCCACAATTTGTTTTCTCTTTTAAATATTGAATATCAGCATCCATGGAGGTTGCTTCAAAATGTTTTTCAGGATAAGCAGCACCTGCAATTGTAAAGTCATATGTATTTTTTATATAAGTAATTAAATCAGATGCATATAAAAAGTCTCTTTGAAAAAACACTTCATCATTCATATAGGATGGACGATCGCCACGAAGTGCCAAAATATGGTTGACATTTGCAGCTTGTAATTTTTTTAATACTTTATCAATGTCTTCTTTTTTGTTACCAACACATGTTAAATGTGCAAGCGCAGGAATTTTTAATGTATTTTCAATATAAGAGGCAATATCTACTGTATTTTTAGAATTGCTACCACCTGCGCCATAAGTCACACTAATGAATTCAGGATTTAATTCTTTTAATTGGTCTAATACAGAAAAAGCATTTGGAAAATCATCTTCTTTTTTAGGTGGAAATACCTCAAAGGAAATAATAGATTTTTTTTCATTATAAATCTTTTGTATCATACTTTGCTCCATTTCAAATTTTTTTATGTTTTCTTGCAATTTATCAGGGATTATCGTAACATGTAACTATAAGAATTTCAAGAAAAAAAGGAATGTGAAGAAAATGGACTATAAATTTAATGGTACAAAAGAATATGTAGTAAGTGAACAATTAATGCAAGCGGTTGAAGTTGCAATTGCATTGGAGAAACCTTTATTAATTAAAGGAGAACCAGGAACGGGAAAAACAATGCTTGCAGATGCAATTGCGACTTCATTAAACAAAAAGTTGATTATTTGGAATATTAAGTCTACAACGAAAGCACAAGAGGGATTATATGTATATGATACGATCAAACGTCTCTATGATGGGCAATTTGGAGAAGAAGGGGTAGATGATATTTCAAAATATATAAAGTTAGGAAAATTAGGAGAAGCATTTGATAGTGAAGAACAAGTAATTCTTTTGATTGATGAAATTGATAAAGCAGACTTAGAATTTCCTAACGATTTATTATGGGAACTTGATCAAATGGAGTTTTATATTCCAGAAAATAAGAAAAATATTAAAGCAAAAAAAAGGCCCATTGTAATTATCACTTCAAATGCAGAAAAAGAATTACCTGATGCATTTTTACGTCGTTGTATTTTTCATTTTATTGATTTTCCTACAAAAGATTTAATGAAAGAAATTATTTTAACACATCATCCTAAAGTAGAAGAAGAATTGTTAAAACAAGCAATGGATACTTTTTATTCCATAAGAAGTGTTCGTGAAATTAGAAAAAAGCCAAGCACTTCTGAGTTAATTGATTGGATCAATGCTTTAATTATTGGAGGAATTGATGCAACAAAAATAAAAGAAACCTTGCCTTTTTTAGGTGTGATTTTGAAAAAAGATGAAGATATAGAAGTAATAAAGCATACAAATTTATAAAATCATTAAATAGTAAGAAAGGTAAGGATTGATGGATGTTTCTGGATTTTTTTTATGCCTTAAGAGGTGCAGGACTTATGGTGTCATTAGGCGAATGGATTACTTTTATGAAAGCATTAGAAAAAGGTCTTGTAGGGTGTGATTTTACAAGGTTTTATCATGTGGCAAAAATGACTTTAGTGAAAAGTGAAACAGATTATGATAAGTTTGATATGGTATTTGAATCCATTTTTAAAGGTGTAGTACAGGAAACAGAAATAAGCAAACAATTATTAAAGTGGCTTGATAAACCTGAGATGAGTGATCTTTTAGAAGAAAAAAAAGATTTTTTAAATAAAGTGGAAGAGGGAATCCAAACAAAAGAAGAAGTGGAAGAGACTTTTAAAAAGAGATTAAAAGATCAAGATAGTGAACATAATGGTGGAAATCAATGGATTGGAACGATGGGGAAAACTTCTTTTGGAAATACTGGAGGAAATGTTGGAGGAATACGTGTTGGTGGTACAACAGGATATCAATCAGCATTTGCAGTAATTGGTGAACGAAAATATCGTGATTTTAGAAATGATCGTGTATTAGAGAATCGACAATTTATACAAGCCCTTCGAAAACTTCGTCAGTTTTCAACAAGATTAGAAATAGAAAAAACAGAACTTGCTTTAGAGGATACCATTCATAAAACATGTAATAATGGGGGATATCTGCAAATTGTAATGGAAAAACCAAGAAAAAATTCTGTGAAACTATTACTTCTCATGGATTCTGGTGGTACGATGATTCCATATACAGAGTTATTGCAACAATTATTCACATCTGTTACAAAGACAAATCATTTTAAGGAAGTAAAAGTCTATTTTTTTCATAATTGTATTTATAGTAATTTATACAAAACTCCAGAATGTGAAAATGGAGACTGGATTGATACTCAGTGGATGTTTCGTAATTTAGATAGTGATTATAAAGTGATTATTGTCGGTGATGCTGCAATGGCACCAGAAGAATTGTATTCAGATACTGGAAACTATAGGGGACCAAACGGAGGAATGAGTGGAATAGAGTGGTTAAAGCTTCTGAAAAGAAAGTATAAAAAAATTGTTTGGTTAAATCCTAAAATGGCACCAGGTCATGCACCATGGCGTGAAGCCGAAACAGTAATCAAAGAATTATTTCCTATGTATAAATTAACAGTAGATGGATTAAATCAAGCTATGACAAAGCTGATGGTGAACAAATAAGTGGATACTTGACAAATAAAAATTGATTTTGTAGAATAAACGAAAGTGATAGCAAGAGTATTGCCTCGTCCTTTTGTTAGGATGAGGTTTTTTAATGTAAATAGTAGGAGAACAAACATGACAATTTTTGAAGAATTAAAAGCTAGAGGGCTACTTGCACAATTAACAGATGAAGAAGAAATAAGAGATTTGATTAATGCTGGTAAAGCAACATTTTATATAGGTTTTGATCCTACTGCAGATAGTTTGCATGTTGGACATTTTATGGCCCTTTGTTTAATGAAACGTTTGCAAGATGCTGGAAATAAACCAATTGCTTTAATTGGTGGGGGAACTGCAATGATCGGAGATCCATCGGGACGAAGTGATATGCGTAATATGATGACAAAGGAACAAATTAATCATAACTGTGAATGCTTTAAAAACCAAATGAGTAAATTTATTGATTTTTCGGATGATAAGGCAATTATGGTAAATAATGCAGATTGGTTATTAGAATTAAATTATGTAGAAATGCTTCGTGACGTTGGAGCACATTTTAGTGTAAATAGAATGTTATCGGCAGAATGCTATAAGCAAAGAATGGAAAAAGGATTAAGTTTTTTAGAATTTAATTATATGATTATGCAAAGTTACGATTTTCTTGCATTGTACGAAAAATATGGATGTAATATGCAATTTGGTGGGGATGATCAGTGGAGCAATATGCTTGGTGGAACAGAACTTATTCGAAGAAAACTTGGTAAAAATGCTTGTGCGATGACCATTACTTTATTATTGAATTCTGAAGGAAATAAAATGGGAAAAACACAAAAAGGAGCAGTTTGGCTAGATCCGAATAAAACAAGTCCTTTTGAGTTTTACCAATATTGGAGAAATGTTGCAGATGCAGATGTCCTGAAATGTATTCGTATGTTAACATTTTTACCAATTGAAGAAATTGAAGCAATGGATGAATGGGAAGGTAGTCAATTAAATAAAGCGAAAGAAATTTTAGCATATGAATTAACAAAACTTGTTCATAATGAAGAGGAAGCAATAAAAGCACAAGATAGTGCAAAAGCACTATTTGCTAGTGGAATTGCAACTGAAATGCCAACATGTATTTTAACACTAGAAGATCTAGTAGAAGATAAAATAGATATTTTGTCTATTCTAGTAAAATCTACATTAGTTCCATCAAAATCAGAAGCAAGAAGAGCAGTAGAACAAGGTGGCGTGTCACTAGATGGTGAAAAAATAGAGGATACCAAGACTGAAATCTATAAAGAACAGTTATTAGGTGATGGAATTGTAATAAAAAGGGGCAAGAAAAATTTCAGACGAATTATAATAGAATAAATTTTTTATAAAAAAATTAGATATTTTGTCTTGTCAAAAAATGTTTTCCATTATATAGTATTTTTGTAACAAATAATTTTAGAAAAAACGTATATGAATCGAGAAGTATTCATAATAGGAGGACACGTTTATGTTAAAAGAGAATTTTCTGACATTGACCATTGGAAAACAAAAGAATATTGCATTAATTGCACATGATAGTAAGAAACCAGAATTAATTGACTGGTGTGAATGTCATAAGGATATTTTATCACAACATTTTTTATGTGGTACAGGTACAACTGCAAGAATGATTACAGATAAGACGGGATTGCCTGTAAAAGGTTATAATAGTGGACCATTAGGTGGAGATCAACAAATTGGTGCTAAAATTGTAGAAGGATCGGTTGATTTTGTTATTTTCTTTTCAGATCCATTAGAAGCACAACCACATGACCCAGATGTAAAAGCACTTCTTAGAATTGCACAAGTATATGATATACCAATGGCAAATAATAGAGCAACTGCAGATTTTTTAATTACTAGTATGTATATGGATATTGAATATAACCATAATGTAATTAATTTTCAACAAAATATTGAGCATAGAGCAAATACACTATAAAAATTATAAAGCTTAATTAATCTTAAGGATATTATATTCTGTTTTCATTTGTAATACAAATAAAAATAGAGTATAATATCCTTTGTTACATATAGAAAAAGAAAGAGAGGATATAAGGTGAAAAAGCAATTAATTGTAGCGCTTTCCGTTTTAATATTTTCTGTCGCTGTTATGGGATGTAATAAAACAGAGGATATCAAAACAAAGGTTGAAGAAACAAAGATTGAAGATACGGAACAAGAAAAAGAGACACAAGCGGTAGTAGAGGATGATAGTATTCCAGAAGGGATGTATCGTAGTGAACTAACGAATGAATTAATTGATGAAAGTTTAAAAGAACAAAGACCAATTGCTGCAATGGTAGACAATGAGAAGACGGCATTGCCACATTATGGATTATCAGAAGCAGATATTGTATATGAAATGATGAACAGCACAAAAAATAAGAGAATTACAAGATTGATGGTATTAGTAAAAGATTGGGCAAAAATTGAACAATTAGGAAGTATTCGTAGTTTAAGACCAACAAATATTTTACTTGCTGCAGAATGGAATGCTGTTCTTTGTCATGATGGAGGACCATTTTATAATGATCCTTATTTAGCGGAAGATTATTCTGATAATTTTAGTGGAACTTTTTCGCGTGTTAATAATGGAAAGGCAAGAGAATTTACAGAGTATATTTTAGCAGGGGATTTAGAAAAGAACTTTTCTAATTCTAAGAAAGTAGACTCAACATATAACGAACATTATGAAGGTGCACATTACCAATTTGCAACAGCAAGTAATCCAATTGACTTTAGTGATAATGAATCAGCACTTGATGCAACAGAGGTAAAATTGCCATTTGAGCATAATGGATCGTATTTATTGTATGATGAAGAGTCAAAACTTTACAAATATTATGAATATGGTTCTGCGCATCTTGATCCAGGAAATAATAATGCACAATTAAGCTTTAAAAATTTGTTGATACAATCTTGTACTTTTTCTCAATATGATGAAAATGGATATATGATTTTTAATTGTATAGATAGTGGAAAAGCTGGATATTATATTACAAATGGAAAAGCAATTCAAGTGACTTGGCATAAAACAAGCCCTACATCACCTACTCAGTATTTTGATGCAGATGGCAAGGAAATTACAATCAATACAGGAAAAACGTATGTAGCATTAGTTCCAAATGATAATTGGAGTGAATTATCAATTAAATAGTCATATATTTTTATCCCTTTCCATATAATGAATTAAGTATGGAAGGGGATTTTTTATGGACACATTTAGTACAAACAAAGAATATAATTTATACAAAGACATACAGATGCGAACTGGAGGA
>JBOFWM010000097.1:0-5352 GCA_051653625.1 Lachnospiraceae bacterium | reverse complement strand
TCCGACCTATGACAAACATTTTTATAGACTGCTCAGCCAAGTTGTTAGAAAGCTGAATTCTTGGATCTAACAAAAAATTAGATAAATATTCCTTTTGATTTATGGCATAAGTAATAGCCTTGCCCAACAAACTTTGGGGCAAAGTTTTCACTGATATCTCCTCGATCCATTGATAAAATTCATCTAATACTGTTTTGGATTCACTTAATCTTAGCTGCAATCTAGCATTGTTGCTTAAATTCATTTCATCTGCCTTTGATTCTATTGCAAATAGTTTTTGAAGATAAGCTTCCCCTTTTTTGCATTCTCATTCTCTGGATTTACTTTTACTGTTTCATGGAATTTTCGCTTAACATGTAGTAGGCAACCGCATAGTGTTTTGTCTATTAGCTTTTTATATCCACTAAATCCATCACAATGAAGATAAGTACCATCCCAGTCTTTTAAATACCTTGCTGCAAAGCTTCCGCTACGTCCAACTTGATAGTCATATAGAATGACAGACTTTGTTGTTTCCTAGGAAGTTCTATACAACCACATATATGATTTAGAGGTTGTTTCCTTGCCTGGTTCATGCAACACTTTCAGCGTTGTTTCGTCTGCATGTAATAAATCATTTGAAAGTAGTTCCTTCTTTAGTGCTGCTTCTAATGGTTTTAATAACCCACCAGCTTTTATAGTCCAATTAGAAAGATTTTGTCTTGTAAGATTAGCGCCAGGACGATTCCATTCTTGCTCTTGTCTATACAAAGGCATCGCATTGGTATATTTTTGATTTAATATATGTGCCATCACGCTAGCTGATACTAGACTTTTAGGAACTAATGCCTTAGGACTCGTAGCTAATTTGATAAATCCAGCTTCTACATTTTTATCACAGTTTCTACAACTATAAACATAGGTTACATGTTCAATTATACTAATCTTAGCAGGAACTATTTTTAACCTTTGTATAGAAGTTATTATATCAAAAAAAGATTACCTTAGCAGTTACAAAGTGGGGAATGTTCTCTGCAACAAACTGGGTAATCTTATTATAAACTTTATATCAACAATTCTTTCGAGAGTTTGGTGAAACTTTTAAGTTTGATATTACTAGAGTAATTGGACTTACCAACGACGATGCTGTATCTACCGCTTACCGGCCTTATAAGCAGATGATTGAACGATTAAATCGTACTTACAATTCTTCTTATCGACCAACCAATGGATTTGATACAATTGACGGTGCCAACTATGACCTTGCTCTTTGGGTTGTCTATTATAATTTCCTAAGACCCCATAATCACAATAACTTTAAGATTCTTAATCAAGTGGAACATTTGCGACAAGCAGACAATATGCCAGGCAAATGGCAACTACTTATTCTTCTGGGTCAGCAACAAATCTTACAGATACAATCTGCTAACTGTTCTTAGATTCCGCGCCAGAGGTATAAAACCAGCCACCGCTTTAGCGGTTTACCCTTGAAAGCACTGGAATAACTGCTACACTGCTGTAAACGACGAAAAAACTATCTGTTCTTTAGTTCGTTGCCGTCGGTATATTACCTACAGCAGTTATTTTTGTGCTCTCAAGGGTGGCGATGAGCAGCCACCAATTAAAATATTTAGACTTTTCTTCAATATCTATCGCTAATTTCTTTCTATCCTTTTTTCATAGAACACTTTACACTATCTTATTTTCATTCCTCTGTCATTCGGAATCTACTCACTCTCCATAACGGTCCAAGTGATTTATTGCTTTTTATAAAAGGACACCTATTATACACACTTTCGTTTTTTATTTTACTGTTATTATTGAACTTGTAGACATTGTATTCCACGGTGAGTTTACAGATGTAATTCTAAATGTAAAATTATGTGAACCAACAACTGCCTTAGCACATTTTACTTCATATAGATATCCTGTCACAATCGGCCTTCCAACAGAAGTTGTTGAAGATACATAGCATTGCGATCCATCATATGTCGCATAAATATTTTTCCCATATCCAGCTACCTGCACTGTAACATACACATATCCATCACTTTTTATTTGCGCTGCAACTACCTTTACGCTCGACACTGCTGGTGCAGGAGCTCGAACTGAAATTCCAGGTGTCACATCTTCATCAACTGTATTTATCATTCCTTCATCCGTAAAAGAAACCTTTAAATTACTTGTTTCATCTGTTTCTGCGGCAAATGCCGTTACTGAAAAGCACATCACCATCATCATAACTAATGATATTATTTTAAATATTTTCTTCATGTATTTTTCCTCCATTTTTATAGGTGTCCTTTTTTATCCATTACAATTTTCTGCTATTTTATCTTCCCTTTGCAGCAACATTCGGATCATTGTTCGCCTCAAAGGAATATTGTCAAGTGTGTAAACCGTAGTCCGTAATTCTTGACATAAGCGAAACCTCCCATCATTAAATTTTTTATATGTATCATCCACTTTATTTTTTCTATCGACACACCCCTTCTGATATTTTACCTTTTCTGCACCAAGTACGATTTTTTTGCACGAAGTAAGACTTTTTACAAAAAAATAGCCAAAAATGCTCTTTTATGAATTAAGGAATAACTCAGCAGCAAATTTATTTCCATCATTCTTCAATGTTAAATCTCCATCATATTTTTTTATACTGCTCTGAACATTCAGCAGTCCTATTCCACCATTTTTTCCTTTATTTGATACTGGAAAACCATTTTTCCACTTTACTTCATTACAATTATTTTCAATGCTGACAACTATCATCTTATGATATGAGCCAATCTTAATGCAAATATATTTCTCGCCTTTCAGCTTTTCTGTTGCTTCAATCGCATTATCTAATAAATTTCCAAAAATAGTTGTAATGTCGATTGGTTCAATGAAATTCAAATTCACATTATCTATCTTTATTGTTACTGAAATCCCCTTTTCTCTCATAACAGATTCTTTATCAGTAAGAAGTATATTCAAGATCGGATTTTCTGTGTATTGAACCGGAATGAGCGGCTTCAACAACTCTCTGATCTTTGTTGCATATTCTCCTGCCGTTTTTTCCTGCTCTGCACCATATAACCCTTCGATTGCTTTAATATGTTTATTTACATCATGTAATATCTGAATGGTTTGATTATACTTTTTTGTCTGAGTCAGATAGTATTCGTATTGTACCTTTGCCTGCTGCTCTAAAGCGATTAACTGCTTTTCATAATAGTTCTTTTCATCTGCCATTTTTACAAAATATAAAAGGTATAAATCTGCCAGAACAATACATCCCATGTTGACTGCACACAAATAGTTTTCTTCTCCATTTTTAAAATTCTCTACAATTACACTCATGTTAATCAGACTGTATAGAAGTATAATTCCATACATGATGTACCGTGTATTTGAATAAGGGACATCACTTTTTTTCACAAACCTGTTTATGAATGTGTAATACAAAAAAATAAGTATCACCTTTGAAAATGTTACCTCAAGGCAATAAAGCATAGTTTCATTCACATTTTTTATATCTGCGGCTTGTAAAATACATTGTAAAAGAATAACTCCTAATGATTCACAGACAGACATACAAAATACTAATGCTTCACATTCAATAATACGTCTTAAGGGTTTATCTATATCCTCATAATACAGAACATATGCTATAATCCCCGTCAAAACGCCCCAGACTACTAGATTTAATATGGAATGATTGAGCATATTTATACAGAATGTAAATATTACTGTGGTAGTCTCAATCACAATATATACATATCTATTTCGACTACTCTTTTTATACTTTCCATTCATAAACTGAAATAATATCGTACTTATTATAAAACATGAAAGTGCATTACATAATACCAGTAAAATCGTATTCATTTTTCCTCCTATGAATTTCTCTGCAAAAATTTATTTACTTCTTCTCTAAAATCGTTGCTTCTCCTTTGTGCAATCTGAAGTTCTTTTCCATTATCCATATAAATAATAAAGCCCTTTATTTTTTCAATATGCCTTAAATTAACCAGATTTCCTCTACAATTCACAACAAAATCATATGGTTGCAGTTCTTCAACCAGTTTTTCAAAGATACAATCATACTCATATGTAATATCAGACAATGCTATCAGTACTTTTCTGGATCTTTTTATGTATTCAAAATATAAAATATCCCTCAGTTTCAGTTTGATCGACAGATACCCTTTTCCATTGCTGTCAGTCACTTTATAAAAATTCTTTTCTACTATGGCGTCCGGCAGTTGATTCAGAAGTTCCAATATCTGCAATTCCAATTTATCATATTCCAGTGGTTTACATAGAAATGAAAATGCATGAACTTCGTTAATGACCTGCATACAATATTCTTCATAACTCGTAATATACACTAATTTCACATCTGGAAATTTTTCTTTCAATTTTCTCCCCAGTTTAATACCATTCAGTTCTTCCATCGAAATATCTAAAATTCCGATATCAATACGACTGATATTTTCAAGCATTTGATTTGCAGACATAAATTTCTCTATATGATAAGCAATCTTTTGACCTGTAAAAATCTTATGCAGCATATTCACTGCACACTCAAGATCTGCTATATCGTCATCACAAACAGCAATTTCCAGCATATTACTCACCTTCTTCCTATCTTCCTACTATATCGGTAATTTTTATTTTTCCATTAAATTAAATAAATATAAAGCACTCCGCATATTATCTAAATAAATATCATATATATAGAAAATGTGCCATCATCTTGACGGCACATTTTTCATTGTTGATTTTGCTGTCAAAAAAATCAATTATACAAACTATTACAAATACTATTGATAACTTTTTTACTACTTCACCATAACCATATCATTTTTCCTACTTTTTTCAATATATCTTGCACGAAGTACGATTTTTTCAACACAAAATACGACAAAACGTAAATTTCTACCCATCTTAGCCCAATCTTATGTAAAAGCAGTCACAAATTTAATATATCATTTTAAGAAGATTTTTCTATTGCACATATCGTTTCACTGCAATCTTTCCCATAACCATAAATACTGCTACCAGGACTATACTTACATACCCGGCATAAAAATAATCTTGCAGATCCAGACAAAACAAAATGATAAGAACACATACCTGCAATGCCGTTATGCAATGTGTTACCCTTGCATAATACCTTCTTTCTTCCTCATCAAGCGGTTTATTGATACTTTCCACTGGGGCAAGGACAATAATAATTACCACGGCAAGAACTCCGATCAATAAAATCACGGCATTAGGAACATTTTTCATTACAGGCTCATATGTATAAACCGGAATAAATAAAATTGCCATTGATATCAAAAAACAGCCGATTCTACTCTTACAGTGGCTGCCCCCACTATAGCT
>JBOFWM010000096.1:0-12154 GCA_051653625.1 Lachnospiraceae bacterium | reverse complement strand
TCTTCATCGTTGGGAACAATAACACATCTCTTATTGCTGCGGAATTTGTTAGAAGCATAATCATACGATCAATTCCAATTCCAATTCCCCCTGTTGGAGGCATACCAATTTCAAGAGAGTTAAGGAAATCTTCATCAACACTATTTGCTTCTTCATCACCTTGTGCTTTTAATTCTTCTTGTGCCATAAAGCGTCCTCTTTGATCAATTGGATCATTTAACTCAGAGAATGCATTTGCCATTTCACGAGATGTAATAAATAATTCGAAACGCTCTGTATATTCTGGATCCTCTGGTTTTCTCTTAGCAAGTGGTGAAATATCTACAGGATGATCCATAATAAATGTAGGTTGTACTAATTTTTCTTCTACAAACTCTTCAAAGAAAAGATTTAGGATATCACCTTTTTTATGTCTTTTTTCATAATGTATTTTATGTTCATCTGCAAGAGCTTTTGCTTCCTCTTCTGTTTTAATAACAGTAAAATCAACTCCTGCATATTTTTTAACAGCTTCTAACATTGTAAGACGTTCAAATGGTTTACCAAGATCAATTTCAACATCTCCATAAGGAACCGTTGTTGTTCCTAACACTTCCATAGCAACTGTTCTATATAAATTCTCGCATAAATCCATCATGCCGTAATAATCTGTATATGCTTGATATAATTCTAGTAATGTAAATTCAGGATTATGACGTACACTTAATCCTTCATTACGAAATACACGTCCAATTTCATAAACTCGTTCTAATCCACCAACAATAAGGCGTTTTAAGTATAATTCAAGAGAGATTCTTAAATGAACATCTTCATCTAATGCATTATAATGTGTATCAAAAGGTCTCGCAGCAGCTCCACCAGCATTTGGTACTAAAACTGGAGTTTCTACTTCCATAAATCCTTGTCCATCTAAATTACGACGAATAGCACTAATAATTTGTGAACGTTTGATAAACGTATCTTTTGATTCACGATTCATTATTAGATCCACGTAACGTTGACGATAACGTATATCTGTATCTACAAGACCATGGAATTTTTCTGGTAAAATTTGTAAACTTTTAGTAAGCAATGTTACTTCCGAAGCATGAATTGATATTTCACCCTTTTGAGTTCTAAAAACTTCCCCTTTAATTCCTACGATATCTCCGATATCATATTTTTTAAAATCAGCATAAATCTCTTCTCCAATGGAATCTCTTGCAACATAAGACTGGATATCTCCTTTTAAGTCTTGGATATTACAAAAAGACGCTTTCCCCATAACACGTTTTAACATGATACGACCAGCTATAGATACCGTTTGTCCTTCTAATGTTTCAAAGTTTTCCTTAATATCTGCACTATGGTGTGTCACATCATATTTTGTGATAACAAAAGGATCTTTTCCAGCTTCTTGAAGATTAGCAAGCTTTTCTCTTCGAACCTTAAGTAATTGATTTAAGTCTTGCTCAGGTGCTTGATTTTTCACATTGTTATTTTGTGTTTCTGACATGTTTCTCTCCTTTAGTTTGAACGCTCAATCGCTAATACTCTATATTGAAATACTCCTGCTTGTGTTTCAACATCTACGATATCCCCAATTTTTTTACCCATCAAGGCTCTACCTACTGGAGATTCATTTGAAATTTTTCCATTTAAGCTATTTGCTTCTGTTGAACCAACAATTTTATATTCACATTCTTCATCGAATTCTACATCTAATACTCTAATTCTACAACCAATATTGATAGTATCTAAATCTACTTCATCTTCAACGATAACTTCTGCATTTTTAAGAATTTTTTCCAATTCTTCAATTCTTGCCTCAATGTCACGTTGTTCATCTTTTGCAGCGTCATATTCTGCATTTTCGGATAAGTCACCTTGTTCTCTAGCTTCTTTAATCTTTTGAGCTACGTCTTTTCTTCTTACGACTTTTAACTCTTGTAATTCATCTTCATATTTTCTAAGCCCCTCATAGGTTAAGATATTCTTCTTTTCTTCCATCTTGTTATCCTTTCTTAATTCCCTGCTATATTTCCCAATCTTATGACGATACAGCAATTCGTAAACCAACTTTTATGATTGGTTTACAATACCCTCATTAACTATGGTATTATACATATTTTTACTAGTACTGTCAAGATATCTACGTGCTGAAACGTACACCATATCCCCTCTTCTTATCCGAAGTATTCTTTCTCGTTCTTGTGAAGATAATACATCAAAAAAGATGGATTTATTTGGAAATGCTCGAAATGGTATGGGATTTTTGCTTGTCATTGATAAAATCAATGTCTTACCTTTGCTTTGTTCCCATAATTTTCCCTTTATTGTATCTGTAAATTCAATCAATAGCCCTGTCCTTTGATAGACTTCTTCCGCTATATCAAAATAAGATTCCTCTTCATTTGTAATAAGTAACATTTCATTTAAAGTATCTGATAATCTTAAAATAAGTTCCTCTATATAACAATTACAAGAGTTTTCATAAAACAAGCATAAATTTTCAATATGTATTGCATTACGTTTTTTTTGAAAAGATTCTAATATTAAAGAAACATCTTCAAAATCTAGTGCTCTTGATTGTACTTCATATAATTTTTCAACGTCTTTTGAAAAATAATGACCTTCATACTTCTTTACTTCTAATAATAGTTCTCTTGTATACTTTACATATTTTTTGTATTTCTTTAGTGTTGGGTCAAACAGTAGAATGTGCAAAACACATATTTTTTCAAAACTTTCAACATCTTCCTCTCCTTTATTGTAGGTTATTGTTTCTACAAGTTTCTTTTTTTTAAACGATAAAAATGTGTGTTCTACAACATGTTCGACTTCATTTGCAAGTATATAATAATGTATTTGCTTCATTTTTCAATATATGAATCGATACATTGTTTCATTACTAGATTATAATTCCTTAAAGATTTCTTCAATGGCATCTAGCATTTCTTGTACTGTCTCTATTTCATTGATTGTTTTACGAATTTTTGCTGAGTGGGCCATCCCTGTTGTATACCAAGCGATATGTTTACGCATTTCACGAATGCCTGTATATTCACCTTTATATTCAAGTTGTAACATAAAATGACGTGTAATAACATTTCGCATCTCTTCCATTGTTGGTGGTGCACATTTTTTTCCTGTTTCAAGTTCTTCTAGAATCTCTCTGAAAATCCAAGGATTCCCTTGAACACCTCTTCCAATCATAACACCATCACAGCCTGTTATTTCTTGAATTTCTTTTGCTTTTTTAGAATTTGTAACATCTCCATTTCCAATTACTGGAATAGATACCGCTTCCTTTACTTTTCTAATAATATCCCAATCAGCCTCTCCGCCATAATATTGCTCTCTTGTCCGTCCATGAACAGCAATGGCTGCTACACCACTTGCTTCTGCAATTTTTGCAATTTCTACTGCATTTACCAAATCTTCGGTAAATCCTTTTCTTATTTTAACTGTTACAGGCTTTTTAATTGCTTTTGAAAGCTTTGTTAAAATTTCTTCTACTAATTTCGGTTCTTTCATTAGATAAGAACCTTCTTTGTTATTTACAATTTTAGGTACTGGACACCCCATATTAAAATCTAAAATGGAAAATGGTCTTTCTTCGATTTTTTTTGCCATCTCGGAAATAATATCTGGATCTGAACCAAAAAGTTGAAGCGAAACAGGTAATTCCTCCGGATGAATTCTAAGCAAATCTTCTGTGTTTCTATTATTAAAATAGATTGCTTTTGCACTTACCATTTCCATTGATAAAAGTCCCGCTCCTTGTTCCTTACAAAGTAAGCGAAAAGGCAGGTCACATACGCCTGCCATGGGTGCTAAAATTAAATTATTTTTTAAAGTAACATTTCCTATTGTTAATTCTTTCATGCGATTTCCTATCGTATACTACTTATTATTTTTTTCATAAATGATAAATAATCCATCTAATGTTAGTGATGGATCATAAATATCAATAGAATCTGTTTCATCTGCAATGGTTCTTCCTAGACCACCTGTTGCTACAACTTTTAAATCATGGATACCAGACTCTTTTTTCACTTGTGATATAATATATTCCGTTTGGCCTATTTGTCCATATACAAGACCTGCTTGCATACTGCTAATGGTTTCTCTTGCTAAAATTGATTTTGGCTTTTTAATTTCAATTTCAGGAAGCTTCGCTGTATCTTCCCAAAGTGCTTTTGCTGAAATACGAATACCAGGAGCTGTAATACCTACTCCAAAACATCCATCGGCTGTTACAAGATCATATGTAGTTGCCGTACCAAAATCTAATACTAATATTGGTCCACCATATTTTTCATAAGCTGCAACTACATCTACAATACGGTCTGGTCCAATTTCTCTTGGATTTTCATTTGTAATTTTGATTCCTGTTTTTATTCCATTTCCAACAATCATTGGAGTAACTCCTAGGTATCTCTTTATCCCACCCATTAGAGAATGCATTATATTTGGTACAACACTTGCTATAATACATCCTGTAATATCTTCTTTTTTCACTTTATTAGCAGATAATAATTCACGAATACTCATTCCATATTCATCCGATGTTCTTGTTGCTTTTGACATCATACGAAATGTGGTAGAAAGTTTTCTTTCTTTATATACTCCAAATGTAATATTTGTATTCCCTACATCTATAACTAAAATCATGCGATCTCTCCTGTTATGTTATTTTCACTTTTATAATTCTTCAATATCTTCGTGTAGTATCACAACTTTATAAAATAAACTTATTGCTTCTAATATATCTTGTTTTTTTCTTCTAATCTCACGAACCATTAAACCACTACTAATTTCATCATAATAATAATCCTCTTCTGATGATGTTGTTTCGATTACTAGTTCTCCATCTTCTTCAAAAGAAAATGTAATGATTCCACCCACTTCTTCTGTAAATAATACGCATATTATATTAAGTTCCTTTTGAATGGATTCAGGTATTTTTGCAAAGTCGGGATTAAAGTAATATTTTTGCTCATATGCATTTGCTCCACAAAGTACAATTTTTTCCATTTTTATTTTCATACCTTTCCTTATTTATAGTGCATATCCATATATGCCACGAACAGAGACTTCTCCTGCATAAACTAGCTCTTGCTCACCAGTTTCTTTTTTTACAATCAGCTCACCTAATTCGTTTATTCCCTTGCTTGTTCCTATAAATTCACCTTTTGGATCAAGCACACGAACTACTTTTTCTTTACTAATTAATAGTTCATTATAGTCTTCTTGTAAAAAAGAAAGCGTTTTTGTTTCTAAAAATTGTTCATAACACATTTCAAATTCTAACGCAATCTCTTCTATTAATTCCGCTCTTGATATTTTTTGTCCTTTCTCTAAAAAGAGAGATGTTGCAATGTCTTTTAACTCTTCCGGTATTTCTTCTAAGTTTACATTTATTCCGGGCCCTATAATCACGTAATGAATATAATCAACTTCCGCATTCATTTCTGTTAAAATACCACATACCTTCTTCTCATTTACTAAGACATCATTTGGCCATTTAATTTGAGCATCTAACCCTGTACATTTTTTTATACTTTTTGCAATAGCATACGCCATAAGGATTGTCAACATAGATGCTTTATTTGGCGAAAAATTGGGGCGACATAAGACACTCATGGAAATGCTTGTTTTTGCTGGCGAAACCCAACTTCTACCTCTTCTGCCTTTTCCATCTTGCTGATGGTTTGCAAGTACTATCGTTCCATGTTTCGCATCTTTTTCTGCTAATTTTCTCAATTCTTTATTGGTTGAATCTATTGTCTCAAAAAAATATAAATCTTTTCCTACCCATTTTGTTAAAAGGCGACTTGCAATTTCATTATGACTTAAAATATCCGGGTATGATTTCAATTTGTATCCCTTGTTTTGAACTGCTTCAATTTGATATCCTTCTTCTTTTAACTGTCCTACCGCCTTCCAGATAGCAGTTCTTGATACACCAAATTCTTTACATAATTCTTGTCCTGATACATAATCATTCTTATTTCTTAATAAATTTAAGATCTTTGCTTTCATGAAAAATCTGCTCCAAGTGTTGCAGCAATTACAGCTTTGATTGTATGCATTCTATTTTCTGCTTCTTCAAACACTCTTGACGCGCTTGATTCAAATACTTCATTTGTAACTTCCATTTCAGTGATGGCAAATTTTTCTCCCATTTTTGCACCAATGGTTGTTTCAAGATCATGAAATGCTGGTAAGCAATGCATAAATATTGCTTTTTCTCCTGCACGTTCCATTACTTCTTTTGTAACTTTATATGGTGTTAATTCTTGAATTCTACTTTCCCATACTTCATCGGCTTCTCCCATAGAAACCCATACATCTGTACATACAACATCTTTATTTGTAGTTGCTACTTGAACATCTTCTGTCAATGTTATACTTCCACCTGTCGTTTTTGCAATTTCTTTGCATGTAGCTACTAATTCTTCTTCAGGAAAGTATTCCTTTGGGGCACATGCTGTAAAGTGCATTCCCATTTTTGCACAAGCTACCATTAATGAATTCCCCATGTTGTAGCGTGCATCTCCCATATAAACAAATCGAATCCCTTTTAAGGTTCCAAATTCTTCTTTGATTGTAAGTAAATCTGCCAACATTTGTGTTGGATGAAATTCATTTGTCAAACCATTCCAAACTGGTACACCAGCATGTTTGGCTAATGTTTCTACAATTTCTTGTCCGTATCCTCTATATTCAATTCCTTCATACATCCCACCTAATACGCGAGCTGTATCAGCAATACTTTCTTTTTTTCCAATTTGTGAACCAGTAGGATCTAAGTAAGTTGTTCCCATCCCTAAATCATGTGCAGCAACTTCAAATGCACATCTTGTTCTTGTGCTTGTTTTTTCAAAAATAAGTGCTATATTTTTTCCGCGTAATACATCAACTAAAATTCCTTGTTTCTTCTTTTCCTTTAATGTGGCAGATAAATCTAGTAAATATTCTATCTCCTGTGTTGTATAATCTAGTAATTTCAAAAAATGACGTCCTGTTAAATTCATCGTTATCCTCCATCTGTGTGCTATCATTACGAAAAAAGTCCTACACCGATTATAATGTGTAGGACTTTTGTTTGCAAGTAATTTACTTCATTAATTCTTGAACAGTTGTCGCTAAGCCAGCTAACCCCTGAATTTCTGATGGAATAATAATCTTTGTTGCCTGACCATCTGCTGCTTTTGCAAATGCCTCTAAACTCTTTAACTTAATAACAGCTTCATCCGCTCCTGCTTCACGAATCATTCGGATTCCTTCTGCTGTTGCTTGTTGTACTTTTAAGATTGCTTCTGCTTGACCTTCTGCTTCACGAATCAATCTTTCCTTTTGAGCTTCACCTCGAAGAATTGCTGATTGTTTCTCTGCCTCAGCTTCTAGAATTGCAGATGCTTTTCTACCTTCTGAAACGGTTACACTTGCTTTTTTCTCACCCTCTGCTCTTGTTACCGCTTCACGACGTTCACGTTCTGCTTTCATTTGTTTTTCCATTGCATTTTGTATTTCAGCAGGTGGAATAATATTTTTTAATTCCACACGATTTACTTTAATTCCCCATGGATCTGTTGCTACATCTAGTGATGCTCTCATCTTTGTATTGATTGTCTCTCTTGATGTAAGTGTTTGATCTAATTCTAAATCTCCAATAATATTACGTAATGTTGTTGCTGTTAAATTTTCAATTGCCATAATTGGATTTTCTACACCATATGCAAATAATTTTGGATCTGTAATTTGAAAAAATACAACGGTATCAATACGCATTGTAACATTATCTTTTGTAATAACTGGTTGTGGTGCAAAATCTACAACTTGTTCTTTTAATATCACTTTTTTCGCAACTCTATCCATAAATGGAATCATCACATGAAGACCAACAGACCAAGTTCCTTGATAAGCTCCAAGACGTTCTACAACGTATGCATACGCTTGAGGTACAATTTTAATACATGAACTAAGAATAATTACGATAAGTACTAATAAAATCAATGCAAACAACATATTATATTACCTCTTTTCTTTCTTCTACAATTAGTTTTACACCTGCAATTGCAACTACTCTAACAACAGTTCCTTCTGCAATAATGTGTTCTTCTGTAACGGATTTAGCAGACCATTCCATACCATTAATAGTTACGTGTCCTTCTCCTTGCAAGTTATTAATTACAGAAGTTACAATTGCTTGCTTTCCTATTAATCCCTCTGCGTTTGTTTTTATACGGTCTTTGTTAAAATATTTTGCTGCTAAAGGCCTTGTATAATATAACATTACAATAGAAACTACTAAAAAAACAACAAACTGTAAAAATACTGGTGCATTAAACATACTTAAAATCATAGCTACTAATGCGCCACCTGCAAACCATATGGTTGTAAGTCCCATTGTTGCAAGTTCAATTACTACTAAAACCACTAAAATAATTAGCCAGACAAAAATTGTGTCATATGTCATATTTTTTCAGCTCCTCTCCATACAAATGCTATAGTCTCATTGTACTTCTTAGCTACTGATTAGTCAACATATTACCAAAATACATGATTTCCAATTACAATACCATCTCTTGAACCTGCACGTCTAAAATGCATAGCTCCTCCAACTGTTGTTTCTCCATTTAAAGCGGCTCTTGCAGCTTGTAAACAAGAATCTTTAACACCTTTATTTATGCGTGCTTCGACTTTACCACTTGCAGCTGGAGTAAATTGCCCTGATGCATATATAACTCCTGCTAACGTATTAGGATATGCTCCACTCTTCATACGATTTATTACAACTGCTCCTACTGCAACCTGACCTTCATATGGTTGATTACCTGCTTCACATTGTATTAATGCTGCAAGAAGAACTTCATCCGTTGTTCCAAGTGCAGATGCTCCTTCTGATGCAATTTTCTTTAATTTTTCTGCTTTTTCTTTTTTCTCACGTTCTTCTATTTCATCAAACGTTTCACCGTGATCTACTTTAAAATTTAATTCTGCATATTCTGCACTAATGTATCCTAGGTCTCCTTCAAAATTAATTGCTAACCATTGATCTGTGCTTTCTTCCTCAACTGCTTCTAATGTTTCGCCTTTTTCTACAAGACCCCATACCTCTGCTTCTTCACTTCCTTCTTTTCTAACACGAAGTGTATCTGCATTTATAGTTGCTATCGTTCTTCCTACATCTTTTGCTATCGTTAATGCCTCTGTCCCAAATACTAAATATTCATCATTTGCCCAACCAATTAGATTGCCTGATTTAATCTTCGTCCATCCTTCTACTTTCTCTAGGATTTCTCCACCACAATCCGCATATAAATAACCTACTTTTTTTGATTCTGCATTTGGCTCTTCTCTAACATTCATGGATGTTGTAACAGTTGCCATAAAAAGACCTGTGGAAGCTTCTCTTTCTTTTTCTTCTTGTACAAGTCTTGCGGTATATATAATCTCATCATTTGATAATGTGTCGATTTCACCTACCACTTCTGCTGCACCTATGTGTAAACTTGTAATCCCGTCAATTCCTGTTGCCAAAACCGTTGCTTCTCCTAATCCTATGCTTAATGCAATTGTAACTGCCATACACATTATAAGGCGAAACAACTTCTTACTATCTACTTTCATATAATTCTACTCCTTCTTTTCAGTTGTTATATTATATTATAATATATTACAACTTTGTGAACAAATATTACGAAATTATACTAACAAAGTAAATAAAATTTGTCAAGTTTTCAAGTTTTTTCCAGACTCTATAACCGTTTTGATTTATCAATACATGCTTCAACTGCATTCATAACAGCAGCTTTCATTCCCATTTCTTCTAATACTTTTACACCTTCAATTGTAGTTCCTCCCGGTGAGCAAACTTGGTCTTTTAATACACCTGGGTGTAACTTACTTTCTAACATTAATTTCGCACTTCCCATTACACTTTGAGCCGCCATTTCGTATGCAGTATTTCTTGGAATTCCACCTAATACTGCCGCATCTGCTAATGCTTCCATAAACATAAAAACAAACGCCGGAGAACTTCCACATACTGCTCCTTGTGCATCCATCAGTCTTTCTTCTATTATATATGCACTTCCCATACATTCAAACAGTGTTCTTATTTGTTCAACTTCCTCCTGTTTTACCTTTGTATTTTTACAAATTCCCGTTGCTCCTTCTAAAACCAAAAGAGGCGTATTTGGCATACATCTTATAATTTTTGTTTTATTTCCTAATTCTTGCTCTAACCAAGAAATACTTTTTCCTGCTGCAATAGAAATAATTAGCTGATCTTCTCTAAGATCTTCTTTTACTTCTCTTATCACTTCTTGTAAAAATTGCGGCTTAACAGCAAAAATTAGAATAGCGGATTTTTTTGCAACTTCTTTATTATCTGTTGTTACTTCAACTTGAAATTCATCTTTTATTTGACGTAGTGCTTCTTCATTTCTTCTAGATACTATTATTTGATTTGATGGTTGTATTTCTTTTTTTATCATGCCAGAAAGAATGGCTTTTGTCATATTTCCAGCCCCAATAAATCCAATCATTTTTCTTCTCCTTTTTCGTTACACTTGCCTTCTTTGTCTATTTCCTTCATACATTAAAATTGCTGCTGCCACGCCTGCATTTAAAGATTCTAACTCTCCATTCATTGGAATTTTAAGTAAATTTGTTGCCTCTTTTGTGGTTATATCTTTTAATCCATTTCCTTCGTTTCCGATTAAAAATGCAGTCCCTTTTTTATAATCGAACGAATCATAAAATTGCGCTCCATTTAAATGTGCAGCGTATGTTGAGATTCCTTTTGTATGCATGAGATTCATACACTCCTTTAAAGAATCTACATATAAAAAAGGAACGCGAAATATAGATCCCATGGTTGCTCGTATCGTCTTTGGATTAAAGATATCAACCGTTTCTTTCGACATAATAATTCCATCGATTCCAGCACCTTCTGCTGTTCGAAAAATAGTCCCTAAATTACCAGGATCTTGCAAATCTTCTAATACCATTAAATATGGATTATCTTTTTTGAAAAATTCTGTTAATTCATATTTTGGTTGCTTTAAAACAGAGAGAATTCCTTGTGGTGTTTTTGTATCGGAAATTTTTTTGAATACTTCTTTTGATACAATCTCATATGGTACATTTTTTAATGTTTCTAAAAATGTGCACTCTTTAAAAAAGGATTCTAGAATAAATACTTCTAAAATCCATTCTTTTCTTGCTTCAAGGAATAATTTACTTCCCTCAATTATAAAAAGTTCTTTTTCTTTTCTTGTTTTTGCAGATTGTTGCAGTGCTACAACTTGCTTTATTTTACTATTTGACACAGATGTAATCATTATCTAATTTTCCTTAAAATTTCATCAATCATTTTATTTTCCGCTAATACCATTAAATGCTCATCTTTTTTTATTACATAATCAGCAGATGGCATAATTTTTGCATTTCCGTCCGAATCACGAGTTCCTAGAATAGAGATACGATACCTTGCAGCAATATTGGATGCACGAATCGATTTTCCAATCCAATCCGCTCTAGGTGGTATTTCATAAATTGCATGGCCATGACCTAAATCAATATAATCAAATACATTACTTATACTAAAACGAGCCGCACATTTTTCAGCAATGTCTTTATCTGGATAAATAACTTCATCTGCTCCGTTCTTCAATAAAAATTTTGCATGGATGTCTCTTGTGGCTTTACTTATTACTAGTTTTGCTCCCATTTCTTTTGCAAGACTTGTAATCTCTAAGCTACTTTGAAAATTTGTACCAATACAAACAAAGACGATATCAAAGTTTCCTACTCCAAGTGCTCTTAATACTTCTGGATTCGTACAATCTCCAATTTTTGAACTTGTGGCATAAGGAACAAGATCCGCTATTCTTTCTTCACTTCTATCGATAATCATAACTTCATTTCCGAGTTTCAAAAGGTTTTGCGCCAAGTGATTTCCAAATCTCCCCAATCCAATTACTAAAACTGACTTCATATCTACCTCTTCTTTCTATTTATGGTAGTGTCAAATTTCACTACCTTTTTTTCTTTGTTTCTTTCTTTAAAACTCTATATTTTCAAGGATTATATGACTTTTTTCAAATAAAAAGACATTGACCCCCTAAAAACCAGTATAATTGAGTCATCACAAAAC
>JBOFWM010000095.1:0-11210 GCA_051653625.1 Lachnospiraceae bacterium | reverse complement strand
GGTGTATTGCTAAACAAGAAATTTTTCCTTCCAATTACAAACATTTTTATTGACTGTTCGGCTAGGTTGTTTGAAAGCTGTATTCTTGGGTCCAGCAAAAAGTTTGACAAATATTCTTTTTGATTTATGGCATAGGTAAGAGTTTCACCACAAACATCTCAACTCTTTTGGGAGTCATCTAATATGCAAATCAAGGCAGATATTGCAGGAATTGAAGTGCAAGATTTTAAAGAAAATCAAGTTTCAGAAGAAACATTACGATTTAAGGGAAAACAGGAAGTATATTTAAAAGTGGATAAAATTGATGTTTTTTACAAAGATGGATATTTAAAGATGGATGATTGTTATGAAAAAGTAGAACTTACAGTCAATGAGTTTCTATTGATGAGAGATCCAATTAATCCAAAAATGTCTGCGCTTGGTTATTTTGAGGGGCATCGTATTTTACCCTTGCTATATGAAAAAGAAAAGCCATTTGATGTTTCACCACGTAACGCAAGTCAAAGATTTGCACAAGAGGCCTTGATGACAAGTTGTGATGATGTGCCGCTTGTTATTTTAAAAGGACCTGCTGGTACTGCAAAGACATTTTACTCGTTAGCTGTGGGGATGGAGCAAGTTGTAAACAAAATTATAAAAAAGTACTAGTGTGCAGACCGAATGTAAAATTTGATGATGATATTGGATTTCTGCCAGGAACGGAAGCAGAAAAAATTAGTCCACTTCTTCGTCCCATTTTTGATAACTTATCGGTATTAATGGATTTGAATAAAGAAAATGAAAAAGATGGCAAAAAAATACAGGAAAGTGTAGTAGATGAGCTTTTTGAACGGGGATATATTGCAGCAGAAGCAATGGCATATATGAGGGGACGTTCTATTAACGATACCTATATTATTGTAGACGAGGCGCAAAATGCGACGCCTAGTCAAATTACAGGATTAATAACAAGGTGTGGAACAGGGAGTAAAATTGTTTTGTGTGGAGATCCAGATCAGATTGACACTACAAAATTAGATAAAAGAAACAATGGATTAGTGTATGCATCAGAAAAAATGAAAGGTTCACCATTTTGTATGCAAGTTACGTTTGATGAAGAAGAATGTGTTCGAAGTCCACTTGCAATGGATGCAGCTAAACGATTGATACCAAAAGGAAATAAAATATCGTAGCTAAAAGGTAGTATCATAATGATACTATGCTACATTAAAGTGCCTACTTTAAAAAAAACCTATTTTCGCGTATAATTAGAATAAATATGAGCGAAGCAGGGAGGGCAAAGAGATGAAATTTCAAAATTTTTTAAATACGCAACTAGCAAAAGACTATATTTATCAAGATAAAGCTTACAAAACACAGATAAAACATGCCGTCAATATGCTTCGAGATGCTGAAGTGATTTTCATTGGAGCAGGAGCTGGATTATCTGCTGCAGCAGGACTCGTATACAATGGAGAGAGTTTTCAAGAACATTTTAAAGAGTTTATTAAGCGATATGGAAAAGAATATATGAGTGATATGTATCAAGCATCCTTTTATCCATTTAAAACAGAAGAGGAAAAGTGGGGGTATTGGGCAAAACATGTATATGTTAATCGTATCCAACCGAAAGCATTATCGCTATATCAAGAATTATTTGATTTGGTAAAAGATAAAACACATTTTGTTTTAACTACAAATGTTGATCATCAATTTCAAAAAGCAGGATTTTTGGAAGAAAATATCTTTGCTACCCAAGGAGATTATGGATTAATACAATGTGAAAAAGCGTGTCACAATAAAACGTATGAGCGTATTACGATGTTTGACCAAATGGTGAAAGCGACAAATAATTGTAAAGTCCCAACCTATATGATTCCAAAGTGTCCAAGATGCGGTGGAGAAATGAGAGTGAATTTAAGAAGTGATTCTCATTTTGTTGAAGATGATAAGTGGAATAAAGCAGAACAAAACTTTTCGGATTTTTTAAATAATAATATTAAGAAAAAAATGGTGTTACTAGAATTAGGTGTTGGATTTAATACACCAACTATTATTCGATTGCCATTTGAACATTTAATGAGAACGCATAAAAATATTCATATGATTCGAATAAATTTAGAAGAAGCGATTGTTCCAAGAAGTTTTGGTGAACGGATTGTAGGAATAGATGCAGATATTAAAGAAGTACTTGCAAGATTTTTGGAGGTAAAACATGAAGAACTTTCAGACGCAAGAACAGCGCTTGGATTATCTAGTTGATCGATTAAAAAAAGAGTCAAAGCAATATAAAGAGTTAGAAATTGGTGATTCTATGGAAGAGAAAAGAGCAATACTTCGTTCTTTAATGAATGTGCGTATGCCAGCACCAATTGATTCTGAAATTATTGAGGTACAAAATCAATTTCTACAAGAAGAAGCAAAATTAAAAGGGATTGTTTCGTTACAACAGATACCAACTATTAGGGAAGCGCATGAAAGTGCTCATTTATTTGCAGATAAATTATCCATTTGGAGAGGTGATATTACAAGACTAGAAGTGGATGCGATTGTGAATGCAGCAAACTCTCAAATGCTAGGTTGTTTTGTTCCGTGCCATAGATGCATTGATAATGCAATTCATTCGGCAGCAGGGATCGAGCTTCGAGATGCATGTTACCGATATATGGTAGAAAAAAGAGAACAGTTTGGTGCAGATTACGTAGAGTCAACGGGGTTGGCAATGATGACAGAGGCATATAACCTTCCATCAAACTATGTTATTCATACAGTTGGACCAATTGTAAGAATACAACTTAGCGAAGAATTAAAGCAAGACCTAATAAACTGTTATAACAATGTTTTGAAATGTTGTATTGAGAATGATATTAAAACAGTTGCATTTTGTTGTATCAGTACTGGAGAGTTTCGTTTTCCAAGCAAAGAGGCAACAAAAATCGCAGTAAATACAGTTACTAAATTTTTAAAATTGCATGGAGAAAAATTAGAGCGTGTAATTTTTAATGTATTCCAAGAAATAGACCAAGACTTGTATGAAAAAGAATTAAAATAAAATAAAAACTCTTGTTTTGTAAATAATATACAAAGCGAGAGTTTTTTTCTTATAAAAAAAGAAGTTAATTTCATATTTCTTTGTTTTATAAAGTTTTTAGAAACCTGAAAAGCCAGTAAAATCAAGGATTTGCAAAAATCACTTAAAAAAATTAGCACTCACCTCTTGACAGTGCTAACAACGAGTGATATAACTCAAATTAGATAAGGAAAAAGGAGGTGTTATGTATGAACATTCAAAAATTTACACAAAAATCAATAGAAGCAATAAATAATTGTGAAAAATTAGCTTATGAATACGGAAATCAAGAAATTGAACAAGAGCATCTTTTGTTATCATTGTTAAAACAAGAAGATGGTTTGATTTTAAAATTGATTGAAAAAATGGAAATTCACAAAGAACATTTTATACAAAATGTAATAGCGCATTTAGACGCTAGAACAAAAGTATCTGGTGGACAGTTATTTATGGGGCAAAATTTAAACAAGGTTTTAATTCATGCCGAAGATGAAGCAAAACATATGGGAGATGAATATGTTTCTGTAGAGCATTTATTTTTGTCATTATTGAAATACCCAAATAAAGCATTAAAAGAAATATGTAAAGAATACGGAATTTCAAAAGAACGATTTTTACAAGCTCTTTCTACCGTAAGAGGAAATCAGAGAGTAACATCAGATAATCCAGAAGTGACGTATGATACATTAGAAAAATATGGATATGATATGGTTGAGCGTGCAAGAAACCAAAAATTAGACCCTGTAATAGGAAGAGATGCAGAGATTAGAAATATTGTACGGATTTTATCAAGAAAAACAAAAAATAATCCGGTATTAATTGGAGAGCCAGGTGTAGGAAAAACTGCTGCAGTTGAAGGTTTGGCACAAAGAATTGTAAGAGGGGATGTGCCACAAGAATTAAAAGGGAAAAAATTATTTGCACTAGATATGGGAGCCCTTGTTGCGGGAGCAAAATATCGAGGAGAATTTGAAGAGCGTCTTAAAGCTGTGTTAGACGATATAAAAAGTTCAGATGGACAAATTATTTTATTTATAGATGAACTTCATACTATTGTTGGAGCGGGTAAAAGCGAAGGTGCAATGGATGCAGGCCAATTACTAAAACCAATGCTTGCAAGAGGAGAGCTTCATTGTATTGGAGCAACAACATTGGATGAATATAGACAGTATATTGAAAAGGATGCAGCGCTAGAGAGACGTTTCCAACCAGTAATGGTTGCTGAGCCAACAGTAGAAGATACCATTTCAATTTTAAGAGGGTTAAAGGAGCGGTATGAAGTATTCCATGGAGTGAAGATTACAGATTCAGCATTAGTATCAGCGGCAGTATTATCTAATCGTTATATTTCGGATCGATTTTTACCGGATAAAGCGATTGATTTGGTGGATGAAGCATGTGCACTTATAAAAACAGAACTTGATTCTATGCCTACAGAATTAGATGAATTAAATCGTCGTGTAATGCAAATGGAAATTGAAGAAACTGCTTTGAAAAAAGAGACGGATCGATTAAGTAAAGATAGACTTGTTACATTGCAAAAAGAAGTTGCAGAATTAAAGGACAGCCTTAATACGCAAAAAGCACAATGGGAAAATGAAAAAAATTCTATTGAAAAAGTGCATAAATTGAGAGAAGAATTAGAAGAGATAAAAAATGATATTAAAGCAGCACAACAAAATTATGACTTAGAAAAAGCAGCAGAGCTACAATATGGTAAACTTCCACACTTACAAAAGCAGTTAGAGAAAGAAGAAATAGAAGTAAAAGAAAGGAAATTATCTCTTATTCATGAAAATGTAACGGAAGAAGAAATTTCAAAAATTATTTCCCGTTGGACAGGAATTCCAGTTCGGAAATTGACGGAAAGTGAAAAAAATAAGATGCTTCATTTAGAAGATGAATTACACAAACGTGTTATCGGACAAGAAGAAGGAGTGACGAAAGTTACAGAAGCAATTATTCGTTCAAAGGCAGGAATTAAAGATCCAAGCAAACCAATCGGCTCCTTTTTGTTCCTTGGACCTACAGGTGTTGGAAAAACAGAATTAGCAAAAGCATTGGCAAGTAGCTTATTTGATGATGAATCGAATATGGTACGACTTGATATGAGTGAGTATATGGAAAAATATTCTACATCAAGACTCATTGGAGCACCACCAGGATATGTTGGATATGATGAAGGTGGACAATTAACAGAGGCAGTGCGAAGAAAACCGTATTCGGTAGTACTTTTTGATGAAGTAGAAAAAGCACATCCAGATGTATTTCATATACTATTACAAGTGTTAGATGATGGACATATTACAGATTCACAAGGCAGAAGAGTTGATTTTAAAAATACGATTATTATAATGACTTCAAATATTGGTTCGGGAGAGTTGCTTGAAGGTATTGATTTAGATGGAGAAATTAGAAAAGAATGTGAAACGGCTGTATTGAATGAATTAAAATGTCATTTTAGACCAGAATTTTTAAATCGATTAGATGAAATTATATTATTTAAACCATTAACAAAAGATGATATAAAATATATAACAGAATTAATAATGGTAGATTTAAACAAACGCTTAGAAGATCGAGAGATAAAAGTAATACTAAGCGATGCAGCAAAGCAATATATTGTAGAACATGGATATAACCCAATTTATGGAGCAAGACCTCTTAAAAGATTTTTACAAAAACATGTAGAAACTCTTTCGGCAAAATTAATTTTAGCAGATGCCGTTAAAGCGGGTGACGAAATATTCATTGATGTTGCAGATGATAAATTAATTGCTCTTGTACAATAAAAATAGAATGTTTTTAAACTTAAACCACTCATTTATGTTTCAAAAATAAATGAGTGGCTTTTTATTTAGAAAAACTATTGACAATTATTATTTAATAGTATATATTATCAATAAGGAATAATTACTAGAATAGGGGGATTAGTAATGAAAAGAAATACATTCCAAAGAGATTTAATATTTGATACGATACAAAAACTGAAAAGTCATCCTACGGTTGAAACAGTTTATGAGGAAATCATAAAACAGTATCCAAATATTAGTAAGGCAACAGTTTATCGAAACTTAAATAAGTTGGCAGAAAAAGGGTATATTGGAAGAATTTCCATACCAAATGGTGCTGATTGTTTCGATCATATTCCAGATAATCATTATCACACAAAGTGTTCTATATGTAATAAAGTCTTTGATGTCGATATGGATTATATAACAAATTTAGAAACCTACATAAAAGATACACATGGTTTCAAGTTTGAAACGCACAATATCGTATTCGGGGGGATATGTAAGAAGTGTCAAAGCTAGATGATGCTTGAACAAAAGCGAAAAATCGCAAACAAAAAATAATAGGAGGTAATTTAGTATGAGAAGTATAACAAAATTCGATTTACAGTACGCACACAGATTTTATGGTTTTAAAGGGGAAGCACAATATTTACATGGGCATACAGGAATTGTTACAATTGAGGTAGAAGATTCTGTGAACATGGGAGTAAATATGGTATTTCCTTGTAATGAAATTCAAAAAACGGCTTGGGAAGTTCTTCAAAATTTTGACCATGCATTAATATTAAGACAAGACGATCCATTACTCCCTGCAATACTTAATGTATATGAAGAAAGTGGTATTAAAGATGGAACACCACAAAATCAAATGAAAGGTGAAGCATTTAAGACAGAACTTGCAGCAGCATATCCAGATTGTCGTTTAGTTGTAACAAAAGAGACTATGACAGTAGAAGGAATGATTAAGATTATTTACGATTTATTAAAAGATAAGTTAAACATTGCTAAAATCACATTTTCAAGTGGTGTAAATGCAGCATCAGCTGAATTTGATACAAAAAATGAAATTGATCGTTGTCCGTTATGTGGAATCGCATTAAATGAAAATGGAGTTTGTCCAAAGTGTGGTTATAAAAAATAAGAAGTTCACATTGAATTGCTCTTTATCAAATGTTATAATAAAAAAAAGCGAAGGTGCTAAGCGCCCTTTGCTTTTTTTTATTATAAGGAAAAGGGGAGTTGTATGAAAAAAAGGAAACTAGGATGGAATCAAAGTACTGTTATTGCAATTATACTTAGTGTTTTGATTAGTATTGTAATTATAGGTAGTAATCGTTATATGGCAACTTGTATTGAAACTGAAGTTAAAGCACAAGAAGAGCGTTATGAATTAACACAACTAGGACAACTTTTAGCAAATACTTCTGATTATTTAACAGATGAAGTAAGAAAATTTGCTGTTTCAGGTGATGAAATACACGTTATTAATTATTGGAATGAAGTATATAATGCTAAAAATCGAGATTCTGTAATTGAGGAAATTAGCAAATATAATATACCATTTGAGGAAGAAATGTTGTTGCAGGAAGCAAAGAAAAATTCGGATCTTTTGATAACAACAGAAATATATGCAATGGCTCTTTCGCTTAAATCAAAAGGAAAAACGATTCAAGATTATGATATTGAATCTACAGAATATGTATACTATAAAAGAATATTTTCTGAAGAATTACCGTATGAGTATACAATCTTGAGTAAGGAGGATATGAAGCAGAAATCAATTGAAATTTTATATGATAACGAATATATTACATACAAAGATAAGATAATGAAACCTATAGAACAATTTCGATTAAATACTAATGTAAGAATGAATGAAGCAGTTTTAGAGGCAATAAAAGGACGTGAAGTATCTTCAAAGTTACAAACATCTTGCGTTGGAGTAATTGTTGCATTTTTACTTATGATCTTCTTTTTTATTACACAAAAATATATCTATCCAATACAAACATATATTTTGGAAATGGAAGAAATAAAAAAAGTGGTACCAAAAGGTGCAAAAGAAATGGAACGTTTTGGTACCACATATAATATTTTGTTAGAACAAGTTGAAAATGAAATGTCGCGTAGTACACAAGCAGAAGCAAATATGAGAATTGCACGTGACCAAGCAAATGAAGCAAATAGAGCAAAAACTAAATTTTTAGCCCACATGAGTCATGAACTTAGAACACCTTTGAATGGAATTATTGGTTATTTACATTTAATAGAAGAATCGAAGTCAAAGAAAAAAAGAAAAGAATATATAAATGGTATGAAATTATCTAGTACAAGATTATTAGAACTAATAAACCAAGTATTAGATTTTTCAAAAATCGAGTCAGAGGCAATGATTTTTCAAAAAAAAGTATTTTCTCTTGAGACAGTTGTTAAAGAAGTAACAGATATTTTAAAAAGTGGTGCAATCGAAAAAGGAATTGAATTACAAGTATTAAAAGAAGGTAATATTTCTGATGATTTAATAGGAGATTCCTTACGTTTAAGTCAAGTATTAATGAATTTAATAGGAAACGGAATTAAATGTACAAAAGATGGAAGTGTAAAACTTCATATTTGCAGTGAGAAGATTAGTGATGGAGAAAAAATATTATTTCGTATTTCAGATACAGGATGTGGAATTAGTCCGGAAAACTTAGATCGTATTTTTTTACCGTTTGAACAGGCCGAAAGTAGTCGTGAAGTAAAAGTTAGAGGGACAGGTCTTGGACTGTCTATCTGTAAAAGAATAGTAGAAGAAGCAAGTAATGGACAAGAAACCTTGCATGTATATTCAGAGGTTGGAAAAGGCACGATATTTTCATTTATTATGGAATTTAAAACAAATCATGCAATTAAACAACAAAAATCGAAGAAAATATATAAAAAAAGTGATATCAGTAACTTGAAAGATAAAAAAATTCTATTAGTAGATGATAACGTGGAAAATCTTTTCGTGGAAGGAGAAATCTTGCGTTCTTTTGGAGTAAAAGTTTTCAATGCGAGTAGTGGAAAAGAAGCGATTGAAAAAATAAAAAAGAGAAAAGAAAAATATGATCTTATATTTATGGATGTACGAATGCCAGATATGGATGGGTATGAAACAACTTATCATATAAGAACGATAGAAGAATATGATAATGTACCAATTGTGTTTTTAACTGCGGATATTGTGCCGCAAACAATTGATGAGATTATAAAAGTTGGTGGTAATGCATATTTAGAAAAACCAATTCAAGTGGAGGAATTAAAAATATGCATTAATAAATACTTAACGAATCAGCTTCCGGTAAAATATTTTCATGAGTTGGCGTGCTTACAAGTATTAGGAGGAAGTGAAGATAAAGTGGCTCAATTAATTCAATTATTTATGGAGAACCATACAGAAAAAAGTGTATTAATACAAAAAGCAATTACTGAAAAAAATCAAAAAGAATTGCGACAATTATGTCATGGGGTAAAAGGTGTTTTGGCGAGTATGCATTGTGAATTAATTGTAAAATGTATGAATGAGATTCAAAATCAAATATATTTGGACGAAGAAGAGGCTGTTACACAATTTGTTTTTGTATGGAATAATACAATAAATGAATTAAAAGAATATAGTAATTATTATAAAGGTAAAATAAAAGGAGTTTGATTATGTATAAAGTGTTACTAGTTGAAGATGATATCGCATTACGTTTTATATATAGAAATCAAAAGTGTTGGGAAGAATATGGATTTAAAATTGAGGCTGAGGCAACAAATGGGGAAGAAGCGCTTTTGATTTTGAGAAAACAGAAAATGGACTTGGTTGTGACAGATATACAAATGCCAATTATGGATGGAGTACAGCTGTTACAAGCGATGCGAAATAACGACGATCAAACAACTACAGTTTTTGTTAGTTCACATCAAGAATTTGAATATGCAAGACAAGGAATGCTTTTAGGTGTGATTGATTTTATTATTAAACCGCTAGAACAAAAGCAGCTTGAAGAAGTATTAATAAGAGTAAGGAATACACTTGACGTGCGCAGCAAAAAAAATATAAAACAGAAATTGCCGATTCAAATTTTAAGCGCATTAGGTGATACATGTCAAAATGATGAATTTTTAAAAAAAATATCTCTATATTTAATAGAACATGTTGAAGAAAATATTACAATGACAGATGTAGCTAATTATATGAAATTAAATAAAGATTATTTAGGAAAAACAATAAAGAAAAAATATGGGGAATCCTTTGTTGTGTTACTGAATCATATCAAAATAGAATATGCAAAATACCTTATTAAAAAGGAAAATTATAAAACATATGAAGTAAGTGAAAAATTAGGATATGCATCCGTTGATTATTTTACAAAATTATTCAAGCAAACAACGGGAATGACACCTGGAAAATATAAAAAAGAATAAACGCTCTGATTTTTATGGTAAAACCTCTAGTTCTTGGGGTTTTATTTTTTTGTCTCCTTTGATAGACTAAACACAACAAAACATCCAAGGGAGGTAAAACTTATGGATAATTATGTAATTACTATTGCAAGAGGATTTGGAAGTGGAGGGAAAGCAATCGCAAGGGAGCTTTCAAAAAGACTTGATATTCCTTGCTATGATAGTCAAATCTTAAAAATGGCATCGGAATATAGTGGCATTAATGAAGCTTTATTTCATAAAGCAGATGAAAAATTAACAGGGCATAAATTATTAAATAAATTAAAAACTACACCAAGTACAGACGATATTGTAGGACCAACAAATAAAAAATTTACATCAGATTTAAATTTGTTTAGTATTCAAAAACATATTATTACAGAATTAGCAAAGACACAGTCGTGTATTATTATTGGGAAATGTGCAAATATCATTTTAGAGGATTATTCGAATGTATTAAGTGTATATGTGGAAGCTACGAGAGAAAAGTGCATTGAAAGTGTGGTAAATCTTTTTGGAAATACTCCGGAAGAAGCAGAAAAGATGATAATTAAAACAGATCGATATAGAAAAGACTATTATGAACATTATACAGGTGGTAAGGAATGGACAAATCCTACATCTTATGACATGACATTAAATACTGGAAGATTAGGTAGAGAAAATAGTGTCAAATTAATTGAGCAAACAATCCATATAAAATTTAACAATATTTAGAGACAAAGAAGTCGCTAATGCATAGGATGCATGGCGATTTTTTTTATAGAAATATTTCATTAATAAGGAGGAGAAAAAATGAAAAGATTATTAGCAATGGTAGTGACAGTAGCGCTAGGTGTATCGATGGTAGCGTGTGGGAGCACAGCAAGCACTCCAACAAATGTAGAAGAAGGTAGTGAATCAAGCAGTGT
>JBOFWM010000094.1:0-12658 GCA_051653625.1 Lachnospiraceae bacterium | reverse complement strand
TGCTCATTTTATTTACCATACAAATAACAGCTTGTCATGTGGTCGTTAACCATTCCGGTGGCTTGCATAAAAGCATAAACTGTTGTTGAGCCTAAAAACTTAAATCCCATTTTTTTAAGGTCTTTACTTAGTTTATCAGAAATTTCAGTAGTCGCAGGAAGTTCTTCCATTGTTGTGTACTTGCCTACGATTGGCGTGTTATCAACATAACTCCATACAAATTTATCAAAGCTACCATATTGTTTTTGTATCTCTAAAAACAACTTAGCATTATTGATAGCTGCAACAATTTTTCCTCTATGCCGAATAATTCCCTCATTTAGCAACAGTTCCTCTACTTTTTCTTCACTGTAATTTGCAACTACATTAGGGTCAAATCCGTCAAAGGCAGTTCTAAAAGTTTCTCGCTTTTTAAGTATAGTTATCCACATTAAACCTGCTTGAAAGGCTTCTAAAGTAAGCATTTCAAATAATTTATTTTCATCATGAACAGGTATGCCCCATTCGTTGTCGTGGTAGTCTTGATATATTTGCGAACCATCTAACCAAGAACATCTTGTTTTGTTATCCATAATTTCTCCTTATTTTTCTTCTAAGTAATATATTTCTGAGCCTTCTTCTTCAAGTAAGGAGTTGTATTTATCAAATTCAAATGTCTTTGTAGCAGTTTCTAAGGCTTTTTGAGCATTTTCCATTGAATGCCACCAAATCATCTCTACCCACATCTCTTTTTCACAATGTTTTGTCAGTGTTCGTTTTTCAAATCCTTGTATTTCTCGTTTTAGCATAATTTCAAAATTACTTGAAGCGTTCAATAGTTGTTCTTCTGTTACGCCTTGTTTAATGCTAAATGTAACTACCTCGATAATATGTTTCATAAAAAATATTCCTCCAACAAATATAAATTAGTTTACACAAGCCAATTATCGCTTGCATTATTTTCAAAAATATTTTCTTACATAAATTATATCGCACACTTAACAAAATTTCAACGAATAGTTTATGAACATTGCATCGTTTTGTATCTAAAGTACAAAGCGATGCTTTTTTATTAAAAATAGAAAGGAGCGAAACAATGGCATTAAAAAACTATACAAGCTTTTATTTATTGGAAGAATACCTCAATTATCTAACAGTAATTAAGGGTAGAAGCTTAAACACAGTAATAGAGTATCGAACAGATATTTTATTATTCTTTTCTTATTTAAAGGAAAAACGAAAGATTAAGGGGGAAAAATACGATCTTGATTTTGTAGACGAGGACTTTATTAGAAGTATAACTTTGAATGATATGTACTCTTTTATATCATATTGCCAAACTTCTAAAAATGCATCAGCAGGAACAAGGGCAAGAAAAATCGTGTCTATTCGGCAATTTTGGAAATATCTAAAAACAAAAGCTAAGGTTATCGACAACAATGTTTCAGAAGAATTGGAAACACCTAAAATTCCAAAAAGAATGCCAAAACATCTTACTTTAGAAGAATCAATACGTCTTTTAATTGAATGCGAAAACAACCCTCGTGACCATTGCATTATAACAATGTTTTTAAATTGTGCATTGAGATTGTCTGAGCTAACAAGTATAAATATCGAGCAAGTTTCAACAGATAGTTTGCGAATTATTGGTAAAGGAAATAAAGAGCGTACAATATTTTTAACTCCAGCAACCAAAAAAGCTATCAACACTTGGCTTGCAGTTCGCAAAGATACAAATACAAACGCATTGTTTATTTCAAAAAATGGCGATAGATTAACTGGCAGGGCCGTTCAAGGAGTAGTTAAAAAATATCTAACTAAAGCAGGACTGGATATTAAATCATTATCGACTCATAAACTAAGGCATACTGCTGCTACCCTTATGTATCAATATGGAAAAGTGGACATTATACACATATCCATATAAAATCAGTTTGCGTAAAAAGGCTGACATGCTTTTCATGCCGGATGCTTTGAACTTGGTATTGAGAATGTATTGCTCATCATCACTGAGATAAAATTGCACCGGATTAGTGCGGTTTCGGTTTGCCATTGTGCCACGTCCTTTCTAAATTTGGGTACAAAAAAACTGCTGTAAAATGTTCGATTTTTACAACAGTCTGTTTCATGTTTTATTCAATTTTGGGTGTAATTACCCATAGCAAATTGTAGCAAAAACGGCAGGAAAGGTCAATGCATTTCGACGGTAAAATGAAGAGTAATCGAAGAAAAATCGAGAGAGGGTTAGGGATACTTCCCTATGGAAATTCAACTACACAGACGATAGGAAAGTGTGGGGGATTTCGCCTGTGTCATGACACAGGCAGTGCTTGCTAAGGTTGTTTTTGGCACTCCTGGAGGGGTGCCGGATGTTTTATTAGTTTAGAAAAAGTAAATAAAGCTTGACGTTTAAATCTTACACGAGTAAGATATAAGGTGATATCAATTTCAAATTTTAAAATGGAATGGAGGAAGGCACATGAAAATACAGAGAAAAATATGGAACTATATATTGATACTTGTACTTGGTATGATGGGCATGATTACAATTATCTTCTTTTTAGTTGAGAAATTGCTGCTGGGGGACGGGAGATGTTATATACCGCAGAGAGCAATTATGATTGCTTTGATGTTATGCATGTTTTGGCAGGTAGCATTGATAACAGTGGCATGTCTGTTAGGAAGGCGGATTAAAAAGATTTTTCATGGTGTAGTCAAAATGATGATGACGATAGTAACCGTTTCCGGTACTCTTTGTCTTGTTTTGTTTCTCGCATGGAATTGGTTGATATATAGTTTTAAGTTTGATGAAAAAGTAGAGCAATATGATGAACATATCGCTTTATATGTGAATAATACATTTGTAAGAACCAGATTTAGATATCCGCATTATATGTATGAAGAAAACTGGTTAATCATGAGAACGTTAAGTGATGATGAATTGCAGGAGGCAGTTTTGAAATATGGTGATCCAGATGATTATTATAATTAACATAGGAAATTTGATAGAATTTATAGATTCAAATTTTTGAAATACAATGGGAAAAATTTTTGAATTGAAATCTTACAACTGTAAGAAAAGGAGATGCTATGACGAAAAAAAAGAAAAAAAGCAGGATATACATTATATGGCTCATATTTCAAATCGAGAATATGAACAAATGTATGAAATGATTGATGCAGGAATATCTGGGAATATCAGTCAGGAAGATTTTGTGAAACGTAATTCTGCTATTTATGAGGGAATTGGTGTAGATAATATTAAAATTCATATTACATCTTATGATAAAGAACAAAAAGAGATATGTTATGAAACATCTATGGATACTGTTGCAGGAAATGTAACTTTTGAAAATAATGTATCATTTATACAAGAAAAAGGAACGTACAAATTGGTATGGAGCGATTCTTTAATATTCCCAGAGTTGGATTCTACGGATAAAGTCAAAGTATCTGTAACAAATGCTGAGAGGGGACAGATTTTAGACCGAAATGGACGTGTGCGTGCAGGCAAGGGGGTGGCTTCTTCTGTAGGTGTAGTTCCAGGTAAATTGGAGAATAGAGATGATGCTATTAGTCAGCTTGCAGACTTGTTGGAAATGAAGGTGGAAGATATAGAACGGAAATTATCAGCTAAATGGGTAAAAG
The DNA here is from genome assembly GCA_051653625.1 of Lachnospiraceae bacterium. GTDB lineage: Bacteria > Bacillota > Clostridia > Lachnospirales > Lachnospiraceae > SFDP01. The sequence goes on along the minus strand of JBOFWM010000094.1, from coordinate 9,031 downwards.
AAGATTCATTTGTACCATTAAAAACAATACCAAAGGTTGATGAATTAAAATTACTGTCGCTTGAGCCAGATAAAGAAACACTAGCTGAAAAAGAAAGACATGAAAAATTATTAGAAATTCCGGGTGTGAAAATTTCAGATATCGGTATAAGGGAGTACCCGCTCGGTGAGGCTGCCGCACATTTAGTGGGATATGTTCAGAACGTTACAGCAGAAGATCTAGAAGAACATGACGGGGAAGGATATACATCGAACAGTGTTATTGGAAAAAGTGGAATGGAAGGATTATTTGAAAAAGAATTAAAGGGACAGAATGGGTGTTCTATTACTATTGTTGATTCAAATGGCAATAAGAAAAAAATCATAGTAAGCACGATTGTAGAAAATGGAAAAGATATAAAACTAACGATAGATTCGAATTTGCAAAAAGAATTATATGAACAATTTAAAGATGATAAGAGCTGTTCAGTTGCTATGAATCAGTATACGGGAGAAGTATTGGCTTTAGTCAGTACACCTTCATATGATAACAACGATTTTATTAGGGGCATGTCAAGTGAAAAGTGGAATGCACTGAATGAAGATGAGAACAAACCTATGTATAATCGTTTTCGACAGGTCTGGTGTCCAGGCTCTACGTTTAAGCCAATCATAGCTGCTATTGGATTAACAACGGGGGCGATTGATCCTAACGAGGATTATGGAAATGAAGGTTTGAGCTGGCAGAAAGATTCATCATGGGGGTCTTATCATGTAACGACGCTTCATGCCTATGAGCCAGTTATTTTAAAAAATGCTTTGATATATTCAGACAATATTTATTTTGCCAAGGCGGCATTAAAAATTGGTGAAAGAGATATGGAAAGTTCATTGACAAAATTGGGATTCAATGAAGAACTTCCGTTTGATATTAAAGTGGCGAAATCGCAGTTTTCTAACACAGATAAAATTGAGAAAGAGATACAGTTGGCTGATAGTGGGTATGGACAAGGTCAGATTCTTGTAAATCCTTTGCATATGGCTTGTATATATTCTGCATTTTGCAATGAAGGAAATATGATAAAACCATATCTTACATATAAGGAAGATGCGATACCGAACGTTTGGATCACAGCGGCATTTACAAAGGATGCAGCACAGATGGTTTTGGAGGATACAAAAGAAGTCATAAACAATCCTCATGGTACTGGCTATGCAGCATGCAGAACGGATATTACATTGGCTGGAAAAACAGGAACTGCAGAAATCAAAGCGTCAAAAGAAGATACAACAGGAACGGAATTGGGATGGTTTTCTGTTTTTACAACGGATGAAAATATGGATCGTCCTATTATGATTATTAGTATGGTAGAAGATGTAAAGGGAAGAGGTGGAAGTGGTTATGTTGTCAAAAAAGATAGTCAGGTTCTTGAAAAGTGGTTGTCTGATAATTAGTATAGGATTTTTGATGGAAATTTCGGGATGTAAAGGGAATACAGAAGAACCAGTAGCTTCTGAATCTGTTGAAATTGTCGATGAGAGAAAAATAGATGACAATTTTATAAACATTCCGATAGATATTTATGTGGAAGCTGCAAAAAACAATGAACTAACGGATATGGAAACCGTATGTAAAGTCATAAAAAGATTCGGGGAATGTGGATATGCAGCGGTTGATTGTGAAAATCGAGTTGATATGACACAAATGCAAAGTGTGATGGATTTTTGTGATTCGGTAGAGAACCAGAAAGAAGCAGAAGTGACAATTATCCAAGTGAGTAGTTTGGGAGGATTTTCAGTCTATCATTTACAGACAGAAAATGGAGTGGTTCATGTGAAAAGATGTTACTACGGATATAAAGATGGAATTATGAAAAGTGAAGATGAGGGTGAATATCAAACCGATTATTGGAGATATACCGATGATGGATATCTGATGTTTTCTGGAACTTATTTTTCAGAAGAATTGTATGTATTAACATTAAGTTCTGCAGAAGAGCATGTAGCATTTCGTATACTGCCATTGGATGCAAAGTGTCGGGAATTAAATGAAAAATATCTTTTGCCAATAGGATATGAGTTAAATAATATGTTTTTAGTGGATTGGAATGAGGATGATTTTGGAGAACTGAATTTCTATGACATGTTTGATTTGTTGTATCCAAAGTTGCATAATGAAAAATTTCCATATGTAGCAGATGATAACTTAGGCATAGGTGCAGTTTATCATATTCCTAAAACAGAGTTTGAAAATGTAATTATGGAATATTTTAATATCGACAGTGATAAATTGCAGAAAAAAACTATTTACGATTATCAAACTCAAACATACGAATATAAACCAAGAGGATTTTATGAGATAGAGTATCCAGAATATCCATATTCCGAGGTGGTTGGGTATACGGAACATTCGGATGGAACGATTACGCTCAATGTTCATGTAGTATATCCGTATGCAGGAGATTCTGATGTATATATGCATGATGTTACGGTCAGACCGTTATCTGATGGTAGAGTACAGTATGTATCAAATTACATTGTTTCAGAGGAAGAAAATAACAACATTACATGGCATACGCCACGCTTAACCGAAGATGAATGGAATGATATATATGGAGGACAGTAATGGAAGATATAAAATGGTTTATAAAAAAGTTTGGAATCATTTTTGTTATCCTCTTGGTGATGATTGTAAGTGTAGGAATCTTTTTTGAGAAGAACGTGAGAAAATCATCAGCAGAGGAAACATGGGAAAAGCCAGTACAGATATCAGATATAGAGTTTTGGCAGGAGGAGTCTGATTACGAGAGGGAAAATGAAGATAATTCGCCGTATTGGATTATTCCTCAGTCAAAAAGTTTACTGTCTGAAGAAGAGAGCAAAAATATCCAAAATGAAGCACTAACTGCGGCAGAACTGGTGAAGGTGGTATATAAGGATATTGTAATTATAGATGATGTACCTGCCTATGCTTCTGGAATTGATGGTTTTACAAATGAACAGGGAGAACAGGTTATAAAAATACTTGGAAAAAGTGGATATGTATGCGTTAAAGAAAATGTAGAGATGCAAAATTATGATAAATTGCAAAATTTCTATAAAAGTTATCTTATTGGTCAGGATACATTGATAACAGTATTTGTGGTTCAAGCTGATGGATTGCTTGGCGCACAGACATTTGTCTATCGAAATGAAAAGTTGCAAAGTTAATATGTAGGTATTCGATGGAGAGAGGGCGGAGAACCAGAGATACTTGGAACTTCGGTAAGTGATTTGTCAGAAATTAAATTTACTGAAAAAGGATATTTTATTTATACGTTTGAAAATCCAGTTGCGCATGCAGGATTGAGAGAATATTGGAGAGTAAAGTTACTTCCAGAAAAATGCAGAGAACTTACAGAAAAATATATAGCTGGTCTTAGTTATGTAAATTATAATATGCTGGTTGTAAACTGGGATAGCAGCAATGTGGAAGATATATTGATGCCTTGCATGTTTGAGGATATTTATCGAATTTATACAGGGAAAAATTTAAAAACGGACAATGGGGAGATTCCAGCAGAAGAATACGAGAAAATAATGACTACATATTTCCCGGTATCCACGGAACAACTAAGAAAATATTGTAAATATAACGAAAAAAGTAATAGCTATGAATATGACATGATTTCTGCCAGCCCATATCCACCGTTTGGAGAAGTGGTTGATTATACGGAAAACTCTGATGGAACGATTACTCTGATTGTAGATGGAGTATGGGCAGATTATAATTCCGACTGCGCATTTACAAATCGAATTGTGGTTCAGCCATTTGAAGATGGAACTTTTAGATATTTAGCCAATTCTATTGAACAAAAAGAATTGGAATTGCCAGTCATAGCAAGAATGAATCCTTAATGTGACTGAATGGAAAGGACAATATTTATGAAAAAGTGCATTTGGTTCATTGTACTGATTAGTTGCCTGTTATGTGGATGCATAAGGAAAGATAGGACATCAGACAGTCAGTTGATGGATAGTAGAGATGTTGATTCTACGGAAGAAAACGAGAATGTAAAAGAAGATGTTGCAGAACAGTGGGAAAAAGGTTATGACCTTCCAATAGATGAGCCGGAAAGAAAAGAAACAGAGGATGAGTGTAAAATGATTCTGGAACTTATTTCAGATATTTATGCTCAGGCAGATAAAGGAGAGGCAGCTAATACGGTTCTGGATGATAAGACAATTTATAAAATGCAGAATCGGATAAAAGAAAAAGGGTATCCGGTTACAACGATGAAAGCATATGCAGCAATGGAAAATTATAAAAAAGTCGAAGATTTTCTTAAAAACTGTCAGGAAGAGAAAGCTGGTTCGGTTGTGCTTTACGAGTTGCATTCAGATGGTGGCATTGGCAGAGATAAATTTATTTTTGATGGAAAGGACATGTATTTAATAGGTGCGTGTGCTATATGGAACACCAATGATACATATGGATTGTCCTATATTTCTTATGCGAGGATAAAGGAGTGGAAATATACGGATAAAGGATGGTTTTGTTATGAATTATGTGTTCCGGAACCGCCGGAGGTTACAGAGATTGTTGACGGAAGCTGTCTGGTAAGAATAAAGCCATTATCTAAGGAACAACGGGAAATGTCAGAAAGATGCGTACAAGGTCTGGGGTATCAGGGAAATAATCTTTTATGCTCGAATTGGGATACTGACCATATGGAAAAACTGGACTATAATGGAATGTATGAATATTTGTATGCCATGAAACATCAGAAAGCGTTTGATGCCGAGGATTATCCAAATGGAATACCAAAAGAAGAAATTGAGAGTTTGATCATGGAATATCTTCCGGTAACAGCAGAGCAAATTCAGGAATATGCGGTATTTGATGAAAAAAATCAGACTTATGTATGGGTACGACTAGGCTGCCTTAACTATGCACCAACTTTTTTCGGAACTTCGTTGCCGGAGGTTATTGATATCAAAGAAAATGAGGATGGAACAGTGACATTAACGGTGGATGCGGTGTGTGATATGGTCATTTGTGATGATGCGGTCATAACCCATGAACTTACGGTAAAGTTTGCTGATGATGGTAGCTTTCAATATTTGGGAAATGAAATCCTTAATGATGGGATTAAGGAGATACCAGATTATCAATATCGTATCAATGTGAATTAAGGAGGCAGAGTATGAAAAAAACAAAAATAGCGGGGATATGCTTGATTGTTTTGATACTTGCAGCATTTGTATCGGTTCCTGTTTACAATAATTACTGTGCATATAATGTAGAGAAAATGTTGTGTGAAACACCTTTGCCAGAACAGACAGAATTGATAGAAGCTATATCAAAGGCAGGAAAGCTGACGGGAAACGGAAATAGGATGCAATATTTCGGGGCAATTCTAATCAAGAGTGAATTGTCTTTGGAAGAATTGGATGCTTACTATTCAGAGTACAGGAGTAATGAATGGGAATATCTTGTGGAAGTTCAGGAAGGGCAGTCTGTTGAGATGCTTGAACACGGTGGACTACAATTTTCAGAAGAAATAAAGGGCAACAGTTATTATATTGTATATTCGTGGGGAAGTGGAAATTCTTTATTGAGGGAATTGGATATACGTGGACACTAAAATGGATTGGAGATGATACTGATTATGAAGAAATATTTCAAAGTTATTATTTGTTTTATAGGTTTAGTTTGTGCGATGATTTTAATTTTGGGGATATCCTTTTCTTATATTACAAATTATAAGAAGGTAACTATTGATACCTCCAATTCGCCAGATGGAAAACACGAATTAGTACTTCAAGCAATTGGAGAACCCAAATTCCCATTTGGTTCGGCAAGTGGAAGATTAGTTCTTATGGAAGAAAAAGATAAGATAGCTCAAGCCGATTTTGAATTGCGAAATGATGGTGGAAGTATCACAAGTAATTGTTGGATAGTTACATGGTATGAGAACTATGTAAAAGTGATTCTATCAGGAGAAGAACAATTTGATGAGCAGATTATTTTGAATTTTGATGGTACGGTAGATATGAAACCGTTGCCTAATACAGAAGTTTCAGAGCAAGAAAATGACACATCTGTTGAATATACCACGAAGCCTGAAAGCATTGATCTGGAAGAATCGAATCAAAAAAATATTACAGAGCAGGTAGATAAAGCGAAAAAAGCAGAAAGCTGGACAATGGATGAAAGTAATGGAACCATGTATTTCTTTTTGGATGAACAGAATGGATGGCGTTTAGTGGTAGTAGATGCGGCTGCTGGAAGTAGATTTTACGTTATGGAACGGACTGCTGATGGCGGTGATACTTGGGAGCGAATTAACGAAGATCCTTTTGATAATCAAGCAGGCGTTGCTGAAGGGGTGATGTTTTTGGATGATAATTTTGGAATTGCAGGACTTGCAGGTGCATCTCAGTCTGATTCTACACTATATATTACAAAAGATGGAGGAAGATCATTTGGTGAGATAAAATTGCCAATGAGTACGGTTACTGAATTACCAGAATCTGCAAAAGAATATGGATTTACAGTAGAGGATTATGATTATTTAAATATGCCTCAAATAGGTGCTACAACATTGATAATAATGGTTACAACAGATAAAGGGGATAACGATGGAATTGTATTTAAATCAGAAGATGGTGGAGACACATGGAAATATAGAGGGGTAACTCAAAATTAGTAGTATTATTATAAATTGGGTAAAGGTTCAGTGGTATTGGCCTTTACCCAATTTTTTCCATGATAATAGAAAGTTAGCTGTACAGGAGATACTTTATTGTGTCCAGATATTCATGTCAGATAATATAGACATGGTTATTTCAGCAGCATTACTTCCGGTAGCGTTGTTATCGGCTCCAATATTAGTAGCAAAAAAGTATGTATTATTTACGATTTCGATATAGCCGATAAACCAGCCATTCACATCTTGTCCACCTACACGTCCGGTTCCTGTTTTTCCGTAGAATTTTCCAGTATTGGAAGAGGAAAGGCAGATGGAGTCTTTTACAGCATTGATATTTTCAGAAGAAAAACCTAAGCTATTGTTTTGCAGTTTCATCAAAAGTTCAACTTGCTCCACTGGGGAAATCTTTAAGGAGGATTCCAGCCAATAAGTGGAGAGATCGCCACTCACATTTTCATTTCCATATCCGATTTGCTGAATATAGTTGTAAATGTTAGTGGATGCAAGTTGTTCGTCTATTGATTGGAAATACCAGTTAACAGAGGATGTCATCGCAGACTGTAAGGTCTGATCAGCGTTCCATGCTTCAAACGGATAGCTTTCTCCATTCCATGCAATAAAGGAATCTTCTGGTGTAATGACACCTTCTTCCAATCCAAATAAAGCATCATATATCTTGTAAGTGGAATCCGGCGCAACTCGTAGCGTAGCATGTTCTATATCATGTATGCTCCAGGCATCATTTCCCAGATCGTATAAAACAAAGCTTCCTTCGTATTTTCCAAAGTATTTAGAAAAATCTACATATGAAATATTTTCTGAGGAAGATTTCCATTGGTAGTGACTTTCGTCCGCTGCATATGTAGAAATAAAAGGTGTAAGTCCCATTATTAGAACTGTGGTCAGTATAAAAGCAGTCATGCCTTTTAACTTCTTGTAAAACGTTGGTTTCTCATAAGAAGCGATGTTGATAATGCGACGCTTTATTTGTTTCATGTTTCCGCTAAGGCTGGCAGCAAACGGAAAAGGAGAAATGGAGACCTTTTCTATAAAGTTAATCAGCGTATTTCCATAATTCTCATAATCGTCTTCTTCCAGCATTTTCAGAACAGAAGTGTCACAGGCAACTTCTCTGTCATTACGCATTTCTCTTAGCGCAAACCAGACAAAGGGGTTAAACCAATAAAGCACTCCGGCAAAGTTCATAAGATAATTGGCAATGGCATCCTTATGTCTGTAGTGTTGCAGTTCATGCAATAGCATATATCTCATATCAGATTCATGATAATCTGAGATTAAATGAATTGGCAGATAAATACATGGCTTCAAAAATCCTACGATAATAGGTGATTTCAAAAAAGCGGTACTGTACACAGGAATATTCCTTGTTATTTTCATCTCATTCAAGCATTTGTTATACAGTCTGCGAACCTCTGGGTTCTGAAGGGGGAGCGCAGATCTCTTTATTATGCGTAAACGAAGAGAAGATTTGATTACCAATATCATCATCGCAAGCATTCCCACAATCCATATACCTAATAAAATATATCCGGTAACGGATGGCGTGTCTTTATTTACAGAAAGGGCAAAGTCATTCATCCAATTTGTAGTACCAGATAAACCGGTATCCATAACATTATTTGCACCAACATCGGCATGAGAAGCGGAAGAGTTTCTTACGCTACTGAGCCATGAGAAAATTTGCGGAAAACTAATTAGACGGAAGGGGATAAAAGGCACTGCTAAAAGTCCGAGTAACAGCAACCATAGATTATACTGCATCCGGCTGGACAAGTTGTTTCTGAATACCCATTTGGCTATCAAAAGAATTCCAACGATACCGCTGATAAATACATTGCATAATAAAAAGCGTATCATGAAATTAGCCATGTTAATCGCCTCCTTTTTTGGAACTCTTGGAAAGAAGGGAGCGAAGTGTTTCAATTTCTGTTTCAGACAGTTTATCGTTTTCTATGTATGCAGATAGCATAGAGGTAATGTCACCATTATAGTAGCGATTCAAGAAAGAATTACTTTCTTGACTAATATATTCACACTCTTTTACTAACGGTGTGTAAACAAAAACACGACTTTGTTTTTCATAAGTGAGAACACCCTTGGTCACAAGACGCTTAATGAGCGTTTGGATAGTTTTGGGACTCCAGTTTGTTGTTTGTAGTAATTTTTCTGTTATTTCATTGGTGTTAATGGGGGCATATTTCCATACAATTTTCATAACTTCAAATTCTGCTTCCGAAATTTGTGGTAAATTCTTCATGTAAATCACTCCTTAAATCTTACGCCTGTAATAAAAATAGTATATTCTGTATTTGTTGAAATGTCAATTTTGGAAAAATA
>JBOFWM010000093.1:0-33284 GCA_051653625.1 Lachnospiraceae bacterium | reverse complement strand
TTTGTTCAAATAAAAATTGATGAAGCTTTACGACATTTGTTTGTAAATCTACTGGAATAACACAACTTCCCTTTGCACCAACTTTTCCTGTAGTTCTTGAACCTTCAAATGGAAATCCATCATTGTCTACAATATTATATTTTGAAATACTTGCAAGTACATCTGTAAATTCAGAAACGCCTAGTGAAGTTGATACATTAGATAATGCTGCATCTACTACTTTATTTAAATCTGTAACATTTAATGTTTTTGCTTTTGCAATCATTGCAGCGATTACATCACGTTGTCTTTGTGTTCTTTGGAAATCATCTCCAACATAACGTATTCTACAATATGCAGTTGCTTGAAGACCATTTAAGGTTTGAAGACCTGCATTTTTTACAGATGTATAATCTTTTCCATCCGTTGCTACAAATGTTATACCATCACTTGATGTTCCAACCATACTAATTTGATAATTATTTAAATGTTTAATTTCACTTTCAAGCACATTTACTTGAATTCCACCAAGGGCATCAATTGTATCGATAAGTCCTGTAAATCCAATTGTAATATAATCTTTGATATTAAGATCTAGATTCATATTTAACATATTAATTGCTTGTTCTGGTCCACCTTGTGCATATGCCGCATTTGCTTTATTATAACTATCATTTCCTAAATTTAAATACGTATCACGGAATACTGAAACTAACTTAATATCACCAGTATCTAAATTAATAGAAGCTATCATAATCGTATCGGTACGATTTCCTTTTCCTAACGATTTATCTCTAGAATCTACACCAAATAATGCAATATTTCGATACCCAAGTAGCGTCTCATTTTCAGATACTGCTTGATTCACTACAATATCCTCTTCATTAATAATAACTCTCTCTACTTTTTCCGTTTTTAAAACTAAATACAATACTGCTACTAAAACAATTAATACAATAATTTCTATAATAAATAAAAGTATTTTTTTATTTTTATTCCTCTTTTTTTTCTTTGCAGTATTTTTTTTCTGTGGTGTACTTCTTTTTTGGTTCACATTTCTTTCATTTGTTGCCATAAAACAACCTTTCTCCTTTCAGGTTAGTGAGCATTTTCATTAATAAATCCTTTAAAAATGGTTAAAATAATAATCTTTATATCAAAAGACATCGTCCAATTTTCAATATAATATAAATCATAATCAATTCTGCGACGTATTGAAGTGTCTCCTCGATATCCATTTACTTGTGCCCATCCAGTCAATCCTGGTCGCACTTGATGCTTTACCATGTACCTTGGTATCTCTTCTTTAAATTTCTCCACGTATTGTGGTCGTTCTGGTCTAGGTCCCACAATACTCATATCACCTTTTAAAATATTCCATAGCTGCGGAAATTCATCAATGCTTGTCTTTCTAAGAAATTTCCCAATTTTAGTCACTCTTGGATCATTTTTTGTAGACCAACCTTTTTTTTCTTCACTTTCTGTTTGTACTTTCATACTTCGAAATTTATACATATAAAAAGATTTATTATGAAGACCAACTCTTTCTTGTTTAAAAATAATCGGACCTTTGCTTGTTGCTTTTACAAGTATTGCAATACAAAGTAAAAAAGGACATAATAAAATTAATCCCAAAAAAGAACCAATAATATCTACGATTCTCTTCAACCAAGCATTAATCACATTTGTTAGTGGTACATATCGAATATTGATTACAGGAAGTCCTAAAAGATCTTCTGTATATGGTTTATTCGGGATTAAGCTGTTATAATCTGGTATAAACTTAGTATGCACGCCACTTTTCTCACATAAACTAACAATTTCTTCTAATCGATTATAGTCTGACAAAGATAATGTGACAGCAATCTCATCCAATTTACTAACTTCTAAAATTCCATTTAGATCTGCAACCCTTCCTATTACTGCAACATTTCTAAATTTTGTGCCCCTTGGTACATGATCATCTAAAATCCCTCGTACGGTATATCCCCATTGTGGATTCGTCTGAATACGACTAATATATTCTTCTGCCGCTCGTGAATATCCTACTAAAAGAATATGTTTTAAATTGTATCCTTTTTTTCTATAATATCGTAATACCTTGCGAATAATAGAACGCATGCATATCGTAAATATCATATTAATAATATAAAACAATCCTACTACACTTCTTGAAAAATCATCAATTCCAAATACAAAAATAGCAACCATAAAGATAACGGCCCCTGTTGAATTGGCTTTGAAGATATTTAAAATTTCTGTTTCAAGTCGCTGTGTTCTCTTTGGTGTATAAAGCCTATACCAGTAATATAATAAAATATAGGACGGTACCAAAAAATACATTGCACTAAAATAAACGCTTATATCTAGTGCACCTATCGTTCTATCTGCAAAAGGTCCTTCAAACTTTAAAAACCATGCAAACATATAAGAAAGTGCAACCACTAAAGCATCTAATATTAAATGTAATCTATTAAAATATTTTTGGTTATCCTTTATCATATTAATAGTCTCCCCAAACAGCTATTTGATATTTTACAATATTATTACAAAAAGTACAACTCCTTTCTATAAAGAAATCTTAAGATAATCTAAAGAACTCTCTTTATAATATTAACGAATAATTGTAATTCAATTTTTATATAATTTTGTAAATTTTTCAAAGTTACTTTTACTTTTTTCCTTTTACCATTTTTCGAATTTGATAGTTTTATGCCTTCTAATATGCCTTTTAAATAAACAGTGCCATATCCTTTTTTCAAAAAAAACATATATTTTATTAGAAATCCTAATAGTAAAAATGGAAAATTTATTACAATTTGTAAAAGTGGCATATTTTTATAAATAAGATATATACTGTTTTTTGAAGATAATTCTATTTTAAATGTATTATATCTTGAGCCACTTACACCGCTTCCTGCATGATAAACAATTGCCTTGGGTGCATAATAATTTTGATATCCGTAAATTTGTGCTCGATATCCTATATCACAATCCTCAAGATAAGCAAAGTGATTTTCATCAAATATTCCGATATGTTCGAATATACTTGTTCGATATAGTGCAGCTCCTGCACATGCCGAAAAGATTTTCCCTTCTTTTTCATACCGTTTGCTTGATTTTCCTTTTCCTCTTGCAAATGCCCAACCTAAAGCAGTGTAAAAATCTCCTGTGCCATCTAATTGTTCTTTTTGATACAAATCTATCATTTTTGCTGAAACAGAAAAGATCGTGGAATCTTTTTCGGCAACACGTTCTAGTTCTTCTATAAAACTAGGCTCTACAATTGTATCATTATTAAGCAAAATAACATATTTTGTTTTTGCTGCAAGAATTCCTGCATTTACAGCAACACAAAAACCCGTATTTTCTTTGAATTCTATATATTCAATATCTAAAAATTTGCTTTTGACAAGTTCTAGACTACCATCTATAGAACCATTATCTATCATAATAATATGAAAATCTGATCCATGTTTCCTACATTCTAACAAAGATACGATACAATTTTCTATATATTTTATTCCATTAAAATTGGGAATTACCACAGTCGATTTCATATAATACTAGTATACCCCTTTATTTTATTTTTTAATTTTTTTCTTTACAAAACACGGATCATACACAAACACATACTCGCTTTTTTTTAATGCTTCTATATCATGAGATAATCCTTCACGAATCTGACACTCTTCTAATATTGCGCTAGGTACTTGTTGCATCAAGGAAGCTCTATGCATATATCCACTATATTCTTTGTTCAAGCCATAAAACATAAGATTTCCTATAGAATCAATCGCTGCACCAATTATTTTTCCCTTTTTATTGATTACCTTTGGAACTAAAATGCCAACATCTTCACGTTGTGTAAAAATAGAATCTGTATATTCCACATAATAAAAGCCCAAATGTTTCGTTTGTTTTACAATTCCTTCTATTTTATGACGCTTCATAAAATCTTCAATCGCTCTTTTTCCTGCTTTATAAGCATACTCTTTGCTTGCAGGATTTTGTGCAGTTGAATCTTCATGACACCTCCAATGGTATAATACTTTTGGAATATGATAAATTGAATCTTTGCATCGAAAAAATCCATTTTTTTCAATTAATTTTGATACCATTCTTAATACTAAATCATAATCTTGTGCTCCATCATATTCTTTACGTAATAATAATTCCTGCATATATGCTCTTTTCATCACCGTAAAATGACAAATATAATTATTCGATAGAAGTAAATCTAAATTAAAATCATATTTCACATGCGGTTCATAAAATCGGGAAGCTTCGGTATTGCACTTATCCTCATCCGAATAAATCAAGTCATAGTCTTTCCCTATCTCTTTTCCCATTTTTATAGATTCTACAACTTCAAATAATGCATTTTTTGTAAGTAAATCATCGTGATCCAATAATCCTATATATTCTCCAACTGCTTGCTTTATGGCTACATTCGTATTGTTACTTATACCATCATTGTCACTTAATTTTATCACTTTAATTCTTACATCTTGATACCTAGAAATCGTATTCATTACAATATCACTTTTACTTGCATCTGCTAAAATAAGTTCAAAGTTTTGATAACTCTGCCCTAATACAGATTCTACTAATTGATTTAAAAAAATAGGTTTTGTTTCATAAGTAGGAACTACTATAGAAATTAAAATATCATATGATTTCGACTTTTTACTTTGTTCTTCCAATTCATCTTGTGAAGGTTCCCTCCAAAGATACTCCTCTTGTTTTTCATATGAAATTCGTTCACATGATGCATAAATCATGCTCTTAATTCCATTTTTTTTCAAATAGTAATACGTTTTCTTAACATTTGATAGAGAACATATTTTTTTTATCCACATAGATTATTACTCTTTCTCATTAAAAATGAAGAATGTAACACGCGTTGTCGCATTACATTCTCTATTTTTATAAATATGCTTTTAGATTTTTTGTTAATTCTTCATTTTTATTCTTAGCGTCTTCTAGACTATTGCCTTTTACACCCATATAGAATTTGATTTTTGGCTCTGTACCTGATGGTCTTGCACAACACCATGAATCTTGTGTTAATTCAAAGTATAGAACATTTGATTTTGGTAAGTTTGTTGATGTTCTTTCATTTGTTGCTACATCTAGTACTGTATCATTTTCATAATCTTTTACTTTTAATACTTGTAATTCTCCAAAAGAAGTTGGTGGGTTTTTACGAAGCTTATCCATAATTTCTGCAATTTGTTTTGTACCATCAATTCCTTTTAATGTAATTGTGTACAAGTCTTCAACAAAATATCCATATTCTTCATATAAGCGAACCATTTGATCCCAAACAGTAATTCCTTGTGATTTACACCATGCTGCAACTTCACATAAACACATCACTGCAACAATGGCATCTTTATCTCTTGCATGTGTTCCTGCAAGACATCCATAACTTTCTTCTAGTCCAAATACATAATTATTTGATTTTGTTTCTTCAAATAATTTGATTTGTTCTCCAATATATTTAAATCCAGTTAATACTTCAATTAATGTTGCATTATATTTTTTTGCAATTAAATCTGCCATATTTGTTGTTACAATTGTTTTCACAAGTGCTGGATTTTTTGGCATTGTATTTGTATTTGTCTTTTCTCTAAAAAGATATTCTGCAATTAACATTCCAGACATATTACCCGTAAATGGAATGTATTCTCCTGTTTTATTATCTAAGGCATAAATTCCAAGTCGATCTGCATCTGGATCTGTTGCTAATACAATGTCCGCATTTTTTTCTTTTGCTAATTTAAGTGCCAACTCAAAAGCTTTTGGATCTTCTGGATTTGGATAATCTAATGTTGTAAATTTAGGATCTGGTAATTCTTGTTCCTTAACCACATACACATGTTTAAATCCTAATTCTTCTAAAATACGACGAACTGGAATATTTCCTGTCCCATTAAATGGCGAATAAACAATTTTAATCTCTTCACATACGGAAGGAATAAGATCTTTATGTACAATTTGTTTTTTAAGCTCTTCCATATATGCGTCATCAATTTCTTTTCCAATAACTGTATATTTGCCTTCTTTAATTGCATCTTCTTTGCTCATAGTTTTTACAGCATGATAATCTGTAACATTTTTTACTTCTTCTATAATTTCAACATCTTTTGGTGCTGTAACTTGTGCACCATCTTGCCAATATACTTTATATCCGTTATATTCCGGTGGATTATGAGAAGCTGTTATTACAATTCCAGAAATACATCCTAATGTTCTTACTGCAAACGATAATTCTGGTGTTGGACGTAATTCATCAAACACATACGCTTTAATTCCATTTGCACAAAGACAAAGTGCTGCTTCATCTGCAAATTCTGGAGACATGAAACGAGAATCATAGGCAATAGCCACACCTTTATCTGCGCCACCCTCTTTTAAAATATAATTTGCGAGACCTTGTGTTGCTTTACGAACAGTATATAAATTCATACGATTTGTTCCTGCTCCAATTACTCCACGCAAACCACCTGTACCGAATTCTAGTTCTTTATAAAAACGATCTTCAATTTCTTTTGTATCATCTGCAATTGCTTTTAATTCTTCTTTTGTTTCTAAATCAAAATAGCTATCCTCTAACCAAAAATTATATTGTTCCATGTAACTCAAGATATGTCCCTCCATCTTTCTTTTTCATAATCTTTTTTATTCTATCATACTTTTAGTGAATAGTCACTTCTATCTAATGAAAAATTACAGTTATAGTACGGATCCCCTTTTTCCAACTCTTCCTTGTATCGTTCTCGAAAACGATTCGTCTCTTCTTGATATCTTTTTGCTTTTTCTCCGTCAGAATCTAATCCTCTTGATATGGATTCATAATGATACAATTCTGCAAAAGGAGTAAATACGTTTAAATATCCAAGTCGTCTAAGTTTCATACAAAAATCCACATCATTTAGAGAGATTTCAAATGATTCATCAAGTCCACCTACTAAATCATATAACTCTTTTTTTACAAGAAGACATGCTCCTGTCACTGCTGAAACATTTTGTGCATAACAAAGGCGTCCCATATATCCTAAATTTTCTCTACTTTGACCGTAATGAGTATGCCCCGCACTTCTATGCGCCCCAAGACCTAATACCACACCTGCATGTTGGATTGTTTTATTTCCATAATATAATTTTGCACCAACTGCGCCAACATCACTTCTTTGTGCATACATTAAAAGTTCTTCTAACCAATTCACTGTAATTACTTGTGTATCGTTATTTAACAATAAAATGTACTCTCCTGTCGCAAAGCTTACTCCGTAATTATTTACTTTTGAATAATTAAAACTGCCTTCATACGTAACGATTTGTATCTTGTCACATTGTTTTTTTATTGTTTCATAATAGGAAAACGTCTCTTTTTCCGTACTATTATTTTCTACTATAATTATTTCATAATTTTCATATGTGGATCTTGTAAGAATCGATTCCACACATCGCTTTAAATCTTCAACGTGATCTTTTGTTGCAATCACAATACTAAGTTTAGGATTTCCGATAATTTCATAACGTATTTTAAAAATTGTCTCAAATGCTCTTGTACTTTTAATATCAAAGTGTGCAAATCCATGTTCTTTTAAATGAGCTGACACTGCACCTCTTGCAGCTTCAATTGCATAGGATTTTGCACTAATATCAGAAGCTACACTTCCTGCATGTGATCTCCAATAATAAAGAAGTCGCGGTACGTGCACAACATGTTTTGCTTTGCTTGTTAAACGTAAAATCATATCATGATCTTGGCTTCCATCAAATTTAGAACGAAATAATTCTTCTCCCTCTAACAATGTTTTCTTAAAACAACTAAAATGACAAATATAATTATTTGCTCTTAAATTATCAATCGAATAATCTGGTTTGAAATGCAGCGTAATCATGTTATCCACACTTCCATTTTTAAAAGTTGTTTCATCGCAATAAATATAATCTGCATTTTCTTTACAAATCACCATCATATATTCAAATAATACACTTGGGTGCAAAATATCATCATGATCAAATAACGCAATATACTCGCCTGAAGCCATTGTTAAACACTCATTTGTATTTCCTGATATTCCTTTATTTTCCACTAATTTTTTGTAAATAATTCTTGTATCTTTTTTTGCAAGTTCCAAACAATATTCCCCTACATAAACATGACTATCTTGTGACCCATCGGCTAAACAAAGTTCCCAATTTTGATATGTTTGATTTTGCACAGAAGAAATCATTTCCTCTAAATATTCTTTTGGCGTATTAAAAAGAGGCACTAAAATACTAATTTTAACTTTTTGATCAAACACATAATTTCTTTCATATGCTTGTCTTTCTTCGTTTGGAAAACTACTTGTACCAAATTGTTTTCTCGCTTTTAATTCTCTTTTTTTATACTTGATTTTTGCAACAATTCCTCTTGGTCCACCACAATTTTTTACACGATTTACTTGGCGAATACTAAAGTGTATTCCTTTTCTAAGTCCACCACTTGCTTTCCACAATGGATTATTTTTAATGCGATTTAATTTAAATTCTAACAATTCTTTTTCTTCTTCAAGAGCTGCTACACGGCTTGCTAATTTTGCAACCTTTTCTTTTTCAAGTTCATATTCTTCCCTTGTCATACAAACCCCTTCCATATTTACTTCATTTTAAGATATCTATTTGTTTTGCAACTTAATTTCATTCTGCTTGTTTTGTCTTTTGCTAAAAAAGCAATCTGATACGTTCCAGAGATAAGATTTGTACAATCTAGTTCTACAGAAAATCCATTGAGCAAAGGTGAGATTTCCTCTTGAATATTCACTTCAAGATCTGGTCGATATACACCTTCAATCTTTCCCATATATTGTACCCCATTTGTTCCCTCTAATAAGAGATAATAGTCAAATAAATAATTTGGGGTTCCCAATACAACTGTATATCCTTGCAAAATATACGTATTAGAAGATGAATGTTCATATCCCATCTCCCATTCTTCTCTTGTCCCAAAAAACTCAACACTACTTTTAAAACATGGATTTTCTTCTACTTGTTTTAAAGCAATCTTACTATTTTTTAAACGAAGAGAGGATATGACACGTTTTGTTTCAAACTGATATTCATAAGAATAATTAATATCTAATAAATCTCTCGAAAGCCCTTCTCCATGATATGGATCTTTTGCATATATTGCTGGATGCATTTTATATAATACTCTTTTTTCATCAAGTAAACGTTTTATTTTATCTATCGAATCATCCTCTCCACGACTTAAAGATTCATGATGATACATTGCTTTTTCTAACAATACCACATTCTTATAGCCCTTACTATGAAGGGAATAACATAATGCAACATCATTAAATGCAACTCTTAATTTGCAATCAAATCCTCCAACTTCTTGAAACTTTTCTTTTTTAACTAATAATGCTGCACCTGTAACAGCAAGTACATTACGCGTATATTTATTTATGCCATAATAAAAATTGCAAGTATCTTTTTTAAATTGAAGTTTATGTGCCGGTCCAATTCTGAGATTTGTAATTCCAGCATGTTGTATCATTGTAGTATTTGGATAATAAAGTTTTACACCAACTGCACCTACATGCGGTCTAAGCGCCAACATTACCATATCATATATGGTATCTTCCTCTACTAATTCAATATCATCATTTAAAAAGAGAAGATAATCCCCCGTACTACTTTTTGCACCAATATTACACATGCTGGAAAAATTAAACTCATATTTCTCATATACATATGCAAAAGAAAACTCTTTTTGTAGACGCTGTATATTCTCTTTTTCTATTTCACAACTTCCATTATCTACCACTATAATTTCATAAGAAAGTTTATGTTCAAATTTCTTTATACTACTTAAACATGTGTTCAAAATTTCACTATGATCTTTTGATGGAATGATAATAGAAACGTGTGGATTTGCTGTATCCTCAATTTCTTTCCAATATGAATATTTTTTTGAACTATGAATTCCAAGGGGTTCTAAGCATGGTGTATGATACAACATATACGGTTCATGATAAAATGACTCTTGCTCTAAATGCTTAGCACCTTTCAATATTAAATGATACACATTTTCAAATCCATCTTCTAAAGCCAACCACTCAAATTTTAAAAATGATGCTACTCGTATTGCTACGACATTTCCAAAATAAAAGTAAGAAAATAAAGTATCAATAGAAAATTCTGGCTTATACCATGGATTCATTCTTTTTGATGCATCATTTCCTATTTCATCTTCATTTCCATAGATGCAATCAATATGTGGATTTTTCCTAAATCGATTCCATATTATAGATTTTGCATTCTGATCTAAAAATGCTTTATTTGTTACAAATATAAGAAAAGATTCTTTGACACTTGATAACGCAAAATCAGGGCCACACTCTTCAAAAGTCATGACCCTTATATCTTCATTATTATATTGTTCTACTAAAACGTTAGATTCTTTTTTTTCCTCATATGCTTGATACGAAAGAAAACATTGCTCTAATTTCTTTTTGTACTGTATACTAGCCCTTTTTTTTATGGGATATTTCAATACAGTTTTTATACGACTTATCATTTTAAAATATCCTTTTTAATGCTGTTTCTAAATCATTTGCCATATCAGCATCTAATGATAACAAATCAAATTCCATATACAATGTATTTTGTGCCTTACGTTCTAAGTTCGCCACTTGTATTTCCATATTTGGATCATCTGTTTTAAAACAAATAGAAATTTTATCACTCTTTTTATCCAATGCATCTTTTACAATGCAACCATTTGTTGAAAAGATATTTTTTTTATGGAGTGGAACTTGTCCCCCATTCCATGTACATTCTTGTACTTTTATCAAACAACTTTCCATGCATGGATCAAGACGAAGTGCTATTACATTACCACTTACCACTTGTTCAATTACTACTTTCTTTTGATTTACATATGCATCTTCTATAAATAAAGAATGCTCTTCTGAATATCCTTTTCCTATATCTTCATACAGTTGAACACGCGATTTCCCATCTTTTGTTTCAAAATATTGCATCCATTTTTTAGGATCAAGGTTTTTTCCACCTAATAATTCTCTGATTTCTGACATAGATTTATGATTTTTTGTAATTTCTTTTTGGAATCTAAGCTCTGCTTTTTGCAACTCTTTACTTTCTTCATATGAAATATCTAGATACGATAAAAGTTCATCCATATTACATTGATTTCTAAACTCTTGTTCTAAACTATAACAGTATAAACTACGAAATGCAATTTCTTTCGGTGCAATTAATTCTTTTTTTGTCCATTCATAATCAATGACCGTCCAAACATCATTATGAATAAGTATATTGGAAAAAATCATATCCATATTAGAGATTTTTACACCATTATCAAAAGAAATCTTTTCAAAATATTCTTTAAATAACGAAAAAAATTCTTCTTGGTTTTTATTCTTGATACATCGATCTAATTTTGCAGCAAGTGTTTCTCCCTCTATATATTCTAATTCTACATATGGAATTTCACCTTCTACATACTTACATTTGTTAATGGACAAGCCACTTCCTGCATATCTTTTTTCTAACAGTAAAAAAGCTTCGTATATATTTTTTATATGCTCTTTTCCAAATGAAGTTAATGCTTCTTTACGAACCACTCTCTTTCCATCTTCGTCAATTATTTTTGTAGCAATGCTCGTGTGTATACTTCGATCATTTGAATATCTAGCATATGCTGTATTAGGTGTTTCCCCAATAATTACCATGTAAGAATTTGAGTAAAAAGGAAACATTTCTTCTTCAATCAATGCATCAAATACTTGTTTTTCATCAAATAATTGCAATCTGTCTCGATCAAAGTTTCGAAGATTGTCGACTAATTCTCCTTGTTGTGGCAATCTGTCATCTGAAAACAAGGTATGCATGAATTTGTAATCAGGATAAGGATAATAAAAAGAATATTTTGTTTCCTTACAAGTTTTAAAGATTTTCTCTAACCCTTGTCTAGAAAATGTTCGAACTCCTCCACCTTGTGGATAATCCTCTATTCCACTAAAAAAAGTTCCTAAATGGTCTTCTTTACAACCTGCCCAATATTTCAATCCAAATTTATTTTCAATGGCAATTGCAATGCTACCTTCTTCTTTTTTATGCTTATGAATAATTCGGAAAAAATCTTCAAATGGTGTTTTTCCACCAATATAACTTTGTCCATATTCAAAAACACCGATCAAACAAATATAATCGTAATCCGTATCTAAATCAGGTTCTATATCTAAAAAGTTCCCAACTTTTATCGTCACATTTTTATGTGCTCCATTACGATATGCATTAATCATACTTCTTTTTTTTGATAAATCAATACAATCTACTTGTTTTGCTTTTTTTGCCAATTCTCCTGTAATTGCTCCACATCCAGAACCAATTTCTAATACTTTCATTGATTTATCAATTGGCAACCATTCTACAATATTTTGACGTTTCGTTGATAAATGATAAAGAATAGGCCAGCTTTTTCTTTCTTCAATTATTCTATCATATTCAATTTCTGAATACGTTTGTACAATCTCTAATAGTTCATCCTCTACGACACCATCGCAGTAAAAATCTTCTCCAGGATAATGTGTAAGATCTAATGTAATATCTCCTATTGTTTCTATCATGAAAATAACCATGCCTTTCTTTACTCATTCTATACTCTATCTACTACCTTAACGGCTGAATTCATATCGTAATACCCTACCGTATTTTTATCGGAAACAACAGTAATATTTAAGGCATCATACAATCTATGATATACAAGAAATTTATCCCCTTCATAACCAGAAACACCAAATGAAAGTAAATATTCTCCGCCTTGTAAATCCATATTTTGCGTAAAGGTAATTTCCTTTTTTTTCCCTTTTTTAACGTTGCCTAAAAATGATTTTTCAATCATAGAATTTGTACCGCTAATCTCTGTTCCATGAATATTTTTTACAGTAAATGCAAAAATAGGAGCTGGAATATCTTCCATAACATCTACCATTAGATGAATCGTACACGCTTCTCCTTTGATAATTGCTGTCGTTTTTGTTCCACTAGTATCTGTAATATAATATTCTTTAATAATCGCTGCTTTCGTTCCATATTCAAGAACTTCTGGATTTACTCCAGCAGCAGCGGCAATAATTGATTTGTCTTCTAATAAACTATCTTCTTCCTCTGGAATTTCATATTGTCCAACTAGAACACGTTTATAATCATCAATCATTTCTTTTGGAGCACCTTCTCCTAATTTCACGCCTTGATTTAATAGAATCACTCGATCACAATACTTTGCAATACTGCTTAAATCATGGCTAACAAAAAGAATGGTCTTTCCCATTTTTTTAAATTCTTCAAATTTATGATAACACTTTGCTTGAAAAAATACATCTCCTACGGAAAGTGCTTCATCTACAATTAAAATTTCTGGCTCAATATTAATTGCAACTGCAAATGCAAGACGCACAAACATCCCACTAGAATATGTTTTTACTGGTTGGTATACATAATCTCCAATATCTGCAAACCGTAAAATATCATCCATTTTCTCATCAATTTCTTGTTCTGTAAATCCAATCATTGTACCTTGCAAATAGATATTTTCAATTCCATTATACTCTTGATTAAATCCTGCCCCTAATTCTAATAGAGCTGAGATTCTACCATTTACTACCATGCTACCTTTTGTAGGGTTTAAGACACCTGTAATAATTTTTAAAATTGTTGATTTTCCAGAACCATTTGTTCCAATAATACCAACAGTTTCCCCTTGATAAATTGCTACATCAACACCTTTTAATGCATAATGTTCTTTGTGCTTATGTTTCTTATTTAAACCAAATGCCTCTTTAATTCGATCCGTTGGTTTATCATATAATTTATAGACCTTGGTAATATCTTCACCAAGTATTGCTATTTTTTTCTCTTTCACAAAAGCTCCTCCTCCTACAATACATCTGCAAAATGAACTTTTAATTTTTTAAAAATCAATGCACCTATTCCAAAAATTAAAATAGTAATAATCCAAAAATACATTGTAGAATAAAAATCAGAAAAGAACCATGTCTTTTCATAAATAGAGCTTCTATATCCATTTACGATATACACCAATGGATTTATCTTTACAATCATTTGAATCGATTCATTAAACGTACTAATATCCCATAAAACAGGTGTTGCCCACATTCCGATTTGTAATACAATATTTACGATTTGTTGCAAATCTCTAAAAAAGATTACAATTGCACATGTAGAGTAACTAACTGCTAACACAAAAATAAACATACAAAAACTATAATAGAGCAATTGTATTGTATAAATACTAGGATAATATCCATATACACTTGCAACAATTAATAGAATAATCATAAAAAATACATGAATAAATGTTGCCCCTATTACTTTAATAATTGGTAAAATACTAATCTTAAAAACTACTTTTTTTACTAAATAATTATATTCAATCAAGGCTAACATCCCATTTGTAATAGCTTCTGTAAAATAGAACCATGGAACTAAACCTGCTGTAAGAAATAATACATAAGGTACTTCAATTCCATCTGCAAGCATTTGCGACCTTGTCTTAAAAATTTTATCAAATACAATGTAATACATGACTACCGTAACAACTGGTTGTGCCATAGCCCATACGGCTCCTAAATAAGAGCCCGCATATCTTTTTTTAAAATCATTTTTTGCCAACTTCCAGATCAATCTTCTATTTTGATACAATTCCATAGGCAGTGTGACAATCTTATCATATAAAAGTGCAAATGCAACAATACTTATTCCAATAATAATAAATGCAATCACTTTCTTTAAAAGTTCGTCCTCGCTATTTGCAAGCGGATTATGATACAGCGCAATAATCACTACCATAATGAGCATGATTGTTGTAAAAATAGAAATGCTTAATAATTTGCTTCCTTTAATTTTCATTATACTCCTTTAAAGTAGGCCATTTTTTGTCTTTCTCTGATAATAGTATTTCCATTCCATCTTTTATCGGCCATTTTATTCCAATCTCTTCATCATTCCAAAGCAATCCACCTTCGTCACTTGGATTATAGAAATCACTACATTTGTAGGCAAATTCTGCATATTCTGATAACACTAAAAAACCATGTGCAAAATTCTTTGGAACAAAAAATTGTTTTTTATTCTCTTCACTTAAAATCACGCCATATGCTTGACCGTACGTTTTAGAATCTTTTCTCATATCTACTGCAACATCATATACTTCGCCTTTTAATACTCTTACTAATTTATCTTGTGGAAACTCTTTTTGAAAATGAAGACCTCGAAGCACACCTTGCTTTGAAGCTGATTGGTTGTCTTGTACAAAATCAACATCAATTCCTGCTGCTTTATAATCAATTGCATTATAGGTTTCCATAAAATATCCTCTTGCATCTCCAAATACAGTAGGTGTAATTACTTTAAGACCTTCAATATCACATGTTTCTATTATTATTTTTCCCATTTCTATGCTCCTCTTATATTTTTAACTTCTTATTTCATTTCTAAAATTGAATATAACTTAGATTCAAATCTACTCTACCTTCAATCCCAGATATTCTACCATTAGAACTATACTGCCATACATGATACGTTCCACTATATGTTACAGAATCACTATATTGTGCAAGCCAAATCACTTGATTTTTTTTAAATTTAGAAGCATCCAATTGATCTTGATACCAATTTTTACTAGCATAAATACCAGATGTATATCCACCGCTTTCGATAGTTTCCATAAATGCTTTGCAAATGGTTGTTCGATCTGTACTTGTAAGAGAATCTGCTCTTCCGCCTGCACCTTCTGTATCAATAAAAATCGGATATGTGATATCATACTCCCTACACAATGCAAGTACCATACTTGCCTCTTCTACCGCCTCAATTTCACTTATTGCTTGTGTAAAGAAATA
The DNA here is from genome assembly GCA_051653625.1 of Lachnospiraceae bacterium. Taxonomy (GTDB): domain Bacteria; phylum Bacillota; class Clostridia; order Lachnospirales; family Lachnospiraceae; genus SFDP01. The sequence goes on along the minus strand of JBOFWM010000093.1, from coordinate 17,352 downwards.
AACGCCTACTGATATTCCAGCTGACAAAGCACCTTCTATATTCCTTTTAAAATATGGATCTTCTACTAAAACGCCTGTAGCACTTCCTCTGTATCCTAATCGTATGATTGCAAATTCAACACCACTTTCTTTTACTCGTTTCCAATCAATTTCACCATTCCATTTTGAAACATCAATTCCGATTTTTGTCTTATCACTTTTTATAATTTCTGTTGTTTGGCTATCACTCGACGCTAAATTCGAGCTCCAAATCTTCGTATCTTCTAATTCCGCATTAATCTCATCTTCTGTTTTTATAAGCAATGAAATATCATCAATCTGTTCATATTGAATTTTTGCTCTAACTTGAACGCTCAATGCATTTTGGGGAACTTGATATGCTTCTATTTCTTTTAAAAGAATCGAATATTCTCCAGATTTCAAATCGGTTATATAAATAATTCCATCTTGGTCTAAATCTTTATATTCTTCTTTTCCAACTTGAACAATAAAACTTTCCCCTTTAACAAGTTTTCCCTCTTTGTTTACAATTTGTATTCGTAAATCTCGCTCAATTGAAGTTGTTAGTAAAAAAAGTTCTATATCCTCTTGTGCTTTATAAAGGGATTGATTCAGTAATTCATTAAAAAAAGTATCATCCGTTGCCCAAGCATATAAATCAGTTCCAATTTGCCCTACACTTTCCATTTGCAAATCATCAAGGCTTTGCGTTTTTGCAACAACTTTTTCGTTTGATTCACTTGTATTCGCAAAAAGAACAAAGGCAAAAATTGTCCCAGTAAAAAGAATTGCTATCAATATAGAAATCCAAAAAAACTTAGAGTCCATTTGCAACCTCTTCTAAATATTTACCATATGCTGTTTTCATTAATGGCTCTGCAAGTTTTAATAATTGTTCTTTGTTAATAAATCCTTTTTTATATGCAATCTCTTCAATACAAGAAATGTATAATCCTTGACGGTTTTGAAATGCTGCAACAAAATCAGATGCTTCAAGAAGAGAATCATGATTCCCTGTATCTAACCATGCAAATCCACGTCCTAACGTTTCTACATAAAGTTTATTTCTCTTTAAATATTCATTATTTACTGTCGTAATTTCTAATTCTCCACGAGCAGATGGCTTGATATTTTTTGCAATTTCAACTACCTCATTATCGTAAAAATATAGTCCTGGAACTGCATAATTGCTTTTTGGATGTTCTGGTTTTTCTTCAATAGATATAGCTTTTCCATTTTCATCAAATTCAACAACACCATATTCTTTTGGATCACGAACATAATATCCAAAAATAGTTGCTCCCTCTTCTCTTTGTGCTACATTTTTTAAGATTTTTGAAAAACTTTGTCCATAGAAAATATTATCTCCTAATACTAAAGCAACACTGTCATCTCCAATAAATGTTTCCCCTATGATAAATGCCTCTGCTAATCCATTTGGTTCTTTTTGAATTGCGTATTCAATGGTAAGTCCTAATTGTTCTCCTGTTCCAAATAATTCTTCAAATACAACAATATCTCTTGGCGTAGATATAATTAAAATTTCTTTTATTCCTGCTAACATTAAAATTGACATTGGATAATAAATCATTGGTTTATCATACACTGGCATAATTTGTTTTGAAATTGCTTTTGTAAGTGGATATAGTCTTGTTCCAGACCCTCCTGCTAATATTATTCCCTTCATCGCTTCTTCCTTTCTCGTCATCCTCTTTTAACATGGAAGAAAGAAAGCTTGCTAAAGTATAGCAACCTTTCTCTCCATTCCATTTATTTTCCCTTATACATTTCTTCATAATAACTTTGATAATTTCCACTTGTAACATGCTGCATCCAATCTTCATTCTCAAAAAACCACTTGATTGTCTTTTTAATACCTTCTGCAAACATTGTCTCTGGCTCCCAATTGATTTCAGCCTTAATTTTATCTGGTGCAATGGCATATCTTCTATCATGCCCTAAGCGATCCTCTACATAAGTGATTAAATCCTTTGAAACAAGCTCTTGTCTCTTATCACCTTCTGGCAACATTTCTTTTAACGTATCTAAAATGATGTGAATAATTTCAATGTTTTGTTTTTCATTATGTCCACCAATATTATATGTTTCAAATAAACGTCCTTTTTCTTGTACCATATCGATTGCCTTTGCATGATCTTCTACATAAAGCCAATCTCTTACATTCTTTCCATCTCCATAAACTGGTAAGTTTTTTCCTTGAAGTGCATTATTAATAATAAGTGGTATTAACTTTTCTGGAAATTGATATGGTCCATAATTATTCGAGCAATTTGTAATATTTGCTGGGAACTTATACGTATCCATATAAGCCTTTACTAACATGTCTGAAGATGCTTTACTTGCAGAATATGGGCTATGAGGATCATAAGGAGTTGTTTCATAAAAATATGTTCCTTCTTCTTCTAATGAACCATATACCTCATCTGTAGAAACATGTAAAAACTTTTTATCTTCTTTAAATGTTTTATCTGGTAATTCCCAACTATCTTTTGCACAGTTTAACATAACTAATGTTCCCAAAACATTTGTTTGCACAAATACTTCTGGATTTTTGATGCTACGATCCACATGGCTTTCTGCTGCAAAATGAACTACTCGATCAATCTCATACGCTTCAAATATTTTTTTAATTGCTTCTTTATCACAAATATCAGCTTTTATAAAAACATAATTGTCTCTATCTTCTACTTCTTTTAAATTTTCAAGATTCCCTGCATACGTTAAAGCATCCACATTGATTATTCTAATTTGATCATCATATTTTTTAAACATATAATGAATATAGTTTGAGCCAATAAAACCTGCTCCTCCTGTAACTAAATACGTTTTCATTTTTTCTCCAATCTTTTTGTTTGATTTTTAATACCCAAGATAACTTAAATTCATATCTACATTTCCACTAATTCCATCCACTTTTCCAGTGTGAGAATATTGCCACATATCATATTTTCCTTTATACGTAACTTGTGTATTATATTGAGCCAACCAGATTTTATATCCACTTAATGCACTTGCATTCATTTTTGTTTCTAACCAAGATTTATTTGCATAAACACCTGCTACATATCCTGCATTTTGAATAGTTTGACAATATGCATTTACAACTTTTGTTCTTGTAGCTGAGTCAATATGATCTCCACGTCCACCACTCGTTTCTACATCAAGAAATACTGGATATGAAATTTTATAATTTTTAATTAAACTAATGGTCATAGATGCTTCTTCTACTGCTTCTACTTCATTGACTGCTTGACTAAAGAAATAAACCCCAACTTTAAGTCCTGCTGCAATTGCACCTTGTATATTTGTTTTAAAAGTTGGATCTTCAATCATTGCGCCTGTTGTATATCCTCTATAACCACAACGAATGATTACATAGGAAATACCAGAATTCTTAACTGCGGTCCAATTGATTTTTGCATTCCATTTTGAAACATCAATCCCTAATGTTCCTGTACTTGATAAGATTACTTGGCTTCCATCCGATGAAAATGTATATTTTACACCTTGTATTACTTGTTCTCCCGTAACATAATTACCATTTTTATCATAGTAATATGTTTTACCATCTATTGTTTGCCATCCTGTATATTTATATACTTTATTTTCGCTTTTTTTGTAAAAAACAGTATATGTATAGTAATCAGCTACTTTTGCTTCTATATAAGCACCACTTGCATCTTTATAATATAATTGATTGCCATCTTTGTCTTTTAATGGTGTTGTCGTATTAGCTGATGGTTGTGTTGTTACTGTAACACTACATGTTGCAGTCTTCCCATTTGATGTAACTGTAATAGTAGCTGTCCCAGCCTTTATTGCTTTTAATTCAACTTTTCCATTCCCTTGATCAGTTACAGAAACAATACTTGCATCACTAGAAGTATATGTCATTGTACTCGATGATGTTGCTGGGGTTTTAGTTGCTACCAATGTACTTGTTGCTCCAACAATCATAGATAAAGAAGATTTATCAAATGCTACTTTCTCTTCTACATCTGATACAACAGTAACTGTACCTGTCGCAACCTTACTATTACTTGTCGTTGCTGTTATTGTTACGGTTCCTGTTGCTATTGCAGTCAATTTCCCTCCTGCATCTATGGTTGCAACTGCTGGATTACTACTTACCCAAGTCAATGTTTTATTTGTAGTATTTTCTGGTACAAATGTTGCTGTAAAAGTACTTGTATTTCCTACTTTAATTTGAAGAGAACTAAGTATGGAAATACTAGTAGCCTCAACTACTACTGGTGTTTCTACTGGTGGTTCTGTTGTTTGCTGTTCTGTTGTTTGCTGTTCTGTTGTTTGCGGCTGCGTTGTTTCTGGTTCTGTTGTTGTGACTGGTGTTTCTGCTGTAGCTAATAATTGTCTTGTTAAAACGGAAAAGCTACTTGATGTTGTAGATGGATCTGTAATATTTGACTTACTTACTTCTATGTATGTCCCACCTTCTCCAGTAATTTCTGTACGTGATGATGCTACCCATTCTACTGTATCTGTATTCTTAGTTTCTGAATCTGCGTTATTATCTTTTATAGCATTTTTATCTTCTACGCTTACATCTACATCGCTTTCTTTTTTAATTTCATCTGTCACATCGATTTGTTTAAATTCAATGTCTTCTTTTACAGTAACGGTATCTGTTTTTTCTTTTATAACATATCCTTCTACATCTGTCTTTTCTTTTAAAGTAACTTTAAATTTACCAGGTTCTAAATCTGTTAAATAGATAATTCCATCTTTATCTTCATCTATCTTTGTATAGACTTTTTTATTTGCATCTGTAATTTCGACTTCAAATGCAATATTTCCTACTAATTTGCTTGTCTTAGAATTAATAAATTTGATTTTTAAATCTTTTAATACGGAAGTAAGGTGCAAAGAAACTTCAACATTTTTCTCATCCTCTAATTCACTATATTCTTTTAATTCTACTACTTCACTTGCATCTATCATTGCTTTTTTTACATCTGCAAGTGCAAGTAATTTTTCTTCCCCAATAATTCCAACTGTTCCAAGTTGTTCTCCTACACGAGCAAGAGTACTTACACTTTCACTAGAATTCGACTTCGCAAAAAATAATCCGCCAACTGTAATCGCAGCAACAAGTACGATAATACCCGTTGCACCTATTACTTTATCTGCAATACTCATATTGGAAAAAAAAGAATGAACACGTTCCATAAAATGTTCTTGAGATTCTTCTATATATTCCGTATATTCCGTTTGGTCTTCTTCCATTTCTATATATTCAAGATGGTCTTCTTCTAGAATTTCTTCTTCCATTTCCACATATTCAAGATGTGTTTCTTCCTCCAAGGATTCTTCTACTTCAAGTGCATCCCAATTGGATGTTTCATCTAAATTAATCAATTCTACCTCGTTTGTCTCAGCAATAAAACCTTCCTCAGATGTACCTTTCTTAAATTTCTTGTTTATGATTTCTTTCAACATTTCAAATTCTCCTTTAAGCTTATACCATGTTTATAAACTTTTATCAGTATATCATTATAGTTATATTTCATCAAGTCAATAACAAAGTTTATTCTTTTTCGACTATTTTATAATTTTTCCACGTTTTTTGTCAATGAATAACTTTTGACTTTTTTTCCAAATGGTGTCAAAATATACAAGTAAAACATTTTTTTTTTATTTTTTTGACTTTTTAGTGAGAAAGGGGGAGACAACAATATGATGTACATTCATTATTGCAAGGCTTGCAATCAATTACATATGCTTAATGGACATAAAATGTTTTGTCCAAAATGCGACACAACATTATCAGAACTTCAAATTCCTTATTTAGACTATGTGTCTTTAAATAGCACAGAACGTTCATTACTTAGTGAATTATGTCAGAATGAGGATTATTTAAAAGAACTAACTACAACGTATCGCATGTATAAATACAGCAAATGGTATCGCACACGTATGTCAAATGAGGCATCACTTTCTTATTGACGAGACACGCCATTTATAAATAATAAATTCCAATTCCAAATAAAATACAAACGATACCAATGATTTTTCTAAATGTCACCTTTTCTTTGAAAAATAACGCACTTAATATTGGGACTAATACATAACCGACAGCTTCAATAATAGGTACATTTAGAAAATCAATACCACTATACGCAAAAATTGTAAAAACCATAGAACAAAACAATAATCCATATCCACAGATTACATAGCGATTTAAATATTCTTTTACTTTTGTTTGATATACTTTATTTGCACCTGATTTTAATAATATTTGAGAAAAAGATGCTATCATTACAGATAAAAAAGCTATGACATAATATTTATTCACTTCACACTCTCTCCTTCTCTTCTTTTTTTGTATTCACAATCACTGTTCCAATGATTACAAATAATACACCTATTATTTGCTTTGTAGTTATACTTTCTTTGAAAATAATTACTGCCCACACTGCGGACCATAATAGTGCGACTGCTCGGTTTGTATATGCAATTGACAACTCGAATCTCTTTATCATTTGTTGCCACAAAATAGCATATATTCCAAGAAATAATATATCGAACGCAAAAAATAGAATAAAACCTTGTGTCGAATCACTGCTTGATGCTATTTTGGCCATTACACTGCTAATGGTATAAATGACAATGACTGCTTGCAGTACAATAATATTCTTTAATTTTTTTATATTTTTCATTTCATCTCCTACTATATAATAAAACTTTCTTAATTTTTTCTATTTGAATGGACATACTTACTTACTAAATGTTACTATAACGAAAAATACACTTATTTTCAAGAAAAAGAAAGGCGGTTTTACTTTGAAACATAATTTCACTTCAAAAATCAATTATCATTTTATCATTTTTGCAATCTTAGGATGTCTTTTTTTATTTTCTATGATTCGACTCTTTTTATGGAATCAAGGCATCAAATCTGATTATAATCCAAATGAAACAACAACCGAATTTGATGTTGAATCTTTAGATTACATTCAACCATTAACTGCTTCTATGTTAGAAGGCAAGGTTGAAGATGATACTTATCAAATTTTATATCTTGGAAACAGTCCATTTTCAGATGATAAGAGCCAAAACGGACTTGCGCAAAAAATGTCTTCATCTGTAGATGCCATTACTCATAATTTATCTTTTGCAAATTCTTTTTTATCTTTAAAAAATACAGAGTATTCTTCCTCTTATCCAGCCGATGGGATCAGTTTGTATCATATTGTTAATGCACTTTGTTCGCAAGATTATACGATTCTAGATGATGCTGTAGCTCAGTATGGAACTGAAGAATTAGCTACACTGGATGCTTTAAAATCTTTAGATATGACAAAAATAGATAGTCTTGTAATCATGTACGATTTGAGTGATTATATTGATAAGCGCCCTGTAACCGATCCAAATGATGAAAATAATTTGCTTACTTTTAGTGGTTCTTTGAATGCTTCTATTTCATTATTACAAGAGACATATCCTTATATTCGTATTTTTGTAATGTCTTCTCCTGCAAGTGGAAAAACAATTGATAATTTCTATGTCGATGGTGATATTCATGATTTAGGAAATGGAACTATGGCAGATTATCTACATTATCAAGCAGTTGCATCTATTTCAAAAGGTGTGTCCTTTATTGATCATTATTATGGCACTATAAATGTTGATAATAGAAACTCATATCTTGTCGATGATTATCATTTAAATGCTGCTGGCATTGAAGCCATTGTAAATCGTGTTTCTACGCTTCTTGCACCTTAATAACCTTTCACAATAAAAAAAATTACACATATATTATCTTATACTCCATTTTGGAAAGGTAATATATGTGTAAAAAATTGTTATATGTTGTTGGGCAAGACAAAAGAATGTTTTATGTAGCAGAATTTCTCAAAGCACATCATTTTACTGTAACACACACACACTACCTTTCACTATCTAATCTATGTGATGCCACTTATTTTATTGGTTCTCCTCATTTTTATCAAGACAACCACATATCTTCAGACTATCAAAGCTTTTTTAAAATGGCAAATACAGTTCCTTTATCTTATTCCAATGATCCTTCCTATTTAAAAGAAAATGCTAAACTTGTTGCTGAGGACTTCCTTTCAACTTTTATTACAAATACTTCTATTTCTCTTTTCGAATCAAATATCTTACTTATCGGATTAGGACAATATGGTTCTGAAATTTTTTCTTTATTTTCCAAATATTGTTATAATATTACATGTTTGGATCATATTCCCATCAAACTTGAAAAGGGTATTGCATATACCTCAATTATAAACACTATGGAAAATCATACTATACAGTTACATGATCTAATGAAAATTCATCCAAATTGTACATTATTTGATCTTAGCAATGCATGGTATCCGATAAAAAGCACTTGCCCTAAAACTGCTGGATATTTAATTGGAAAAATCATTCTAAGGCAAATTATTTAATTTCATTTGCCTTTTCATAGAATGTGTAATAAATTCCTTTTTTCTCCATTAATTGACAATGTGTTCCTTCTTCCATAATTCCCTCTTCTGTTAATACAAGAATTCGATCCGCATTTTTTATACTTGAGAGTCTATGTGCAATTGTAAGAGTTGTTCTTCCAACCGACAATTCTTCTAACGATTTTGCTACTTCGTATTCACTTTCGTTATCAAGTGCCGATGTTGCCTCATCCAGTATCAAAATTGGTGGATTTTTCAGAAATACCCTTGCAATACTAATTCTTTGTTTTTGTCCACCAGAAAGCTTCACGCCTCGTTCACCAACATACGTATCATATCCATCTTTTAATTTCAGAATAAATTCATGCGCTCCTGCACGTTTTGCTGCCTCTTCAATCTCTTCATTTGTAGCATTTAATTTTCCATATGCAATATTTTCTCTAACTGTACCGGAAAATAAATAAACATCTTGTTGTACCATACCAATGGTCTCTCTCAAACTTTTTAATGTGTACTTTTTCACATTTACACCATCAAGTAAAATGTCCCCTTCATTAATATCGTAAAATCTTGGTATTAAATTACATAGTGTTGTTTTTCCACCGCCAGATGGACCAACAATTGCTATTTTTTCTCCTGGTTTTATTGATAAATTTAAATTTCGAAATACTTGATTTAAATCATCTGGATATGCAAAAGAGACGTCTTTAAAAATAATTTCTCCCGCTGGATGTTCTAGTTTAGTTGCACCCTCTTCATCAAAAATTTCAATATCCGAATCCATTATTTGCATAAATCGTTCAATTCCTGTTATTCCTCTATGAAATTGTTCTGCAAATTCAATAATTTTTCGAACCGTTGTAATCAACGTTGTAACATATAATAAATAGGCAACTAAATCTCCTGGCGAAATAATTCCTTTTACCATAAATACTCCACCTAAAACTACAACAACAACATACATAATTCCATCAAAAACTCTTGTTGATGTTTGAAAGGCTGCCATATAACGATAGGCATCTTTTTTTGTTTTCAAAAAAGTAGTATTATCTTTTTGAAATCTCTCATTTTCAAACGTTTCATTTGCAAATGCTTTGACAACTTTTTGCCCTAGTAAACTATCTTCAATTCTTGCGTTTAATTCTCCAATCTGATTCCGCTGATTTGTAAATGCAACTTTCATTTTACGACTAAATCTAGTACATGTAAAAAACATAATTGGAACAAATATAAAAATAGAAATTGTAAGTCCTAAATTAATGCGTGACAAGATAATAAAGGCCACTGTTGTTTTAATTGCTGCAATAAAAAATTCTTCTGGGCAATGATGTGCAAATTCAGTAACATCAAACAAATCATTTGTAATACGCCCCATAATTTGTCCAACTTTTGTGTTATTGTAATATGTATTAGAAAGCTTTTGTAAATGTGCATAAGCATCCCTTCTCATATCCGTCTCAATATAAGTTCCCATTACATGTCCTGTATTTGCCATATAATAATTTGCAAAACTATCAATTACACGTAATATAAAATAAAGTACACCTAACCAAAGAATTGTAGTTACAGATAAAGAAGCCAAATCTCGAATCCCTTCATTTGTAATATAGCGCATAATAAGTGGCAGCACTAACTCACAACATGTAGTTAATGCTGCACAAAATAAATCACATAATAATGTCTTTTTGTGTTTTGTAAAATATGGTAAAAATCGTTTTATTAAATCTTTTGTCTTGTATTCCGTCATTTTCTAATCCTTTTCCTTATGATATTGGAAATTCACTATCAAATAATGGCGTGAAATTATCAAATAAATCAAAAAATTTTATTAGTTTATCTATTGAGCCATTTGCCTTCACACGATCATTCTCAATTAATTCTTCAAGACCATTTGTTTTTGTAAATAATAATGCAAATTCCATTTGTGTCAAGTAAAGTTCTCCTATTACTTCTTTTAGATCTTTGTTGTGTATTTCTAACACACCATTTCTAATTTCCAAATCCTTCCCACAATCTTTATCTGTAATATGCATACGAATACAAAAATGTTCCTTTTCCGCCTTTGGTCCATTTAATTTTACTCTTACAATTTCCCATATTCTTTCTACTGGCAATTGTACAATTGGTGTAATATAAATGGATGAAGAATTAAAGTCTGGAACTTCCTTTTTTATTTCATTAAATTTACCCTCTAAATTTAATGCTTGCGTCAGATACCAAGAACGAAATGGTGCATTTTCTGTTAAATATCCAAGCTCCCTAAGTGCTTGTGCCTTAATTTTTCGTGCAATCATATCTTCTGGATCTACCGTAATGATATGAGATATTAACTCTGCTGCCCACTTATACTCTTGTTCTTTTATTGCATCTTTCGCTTTACAATATATCACTTCTTTCCCTATTAAATCAATATATCTTTTTGACAATTCATATGGTGTATGCGGTTGTAAATTTTTTGCATCCCCATTAAACCACCCAATTGTAATACTATACACTAAGCGTATTCCTTGCAAAAATGTACCATAATGTTCTCCAATTCTTGGTCTTTGATATAAATGCTTAGGAAGTTGCTTTAATTCTTTTACAATATTTTCTGGAATATATCCCTTATTGATCAATCGAACGGTTTGATCATAAGTATACTGAATCATATCTCTATAATCCGTCAAATGTTTATAACACTCTTCTTTTCCTTCAATTGGTCGGATATGACTTCCCACAATAAAATCAGCATCAAATGTTCGCATTAAATCAATGGAACGAATCCAATCCATAGGATTTCTATTTGATCCTCTAATGGAATAAAGATTCGGAAAATTCTCTCCTTGTATTGTCTCAGCAACATGAAGTATTTTTCTCTCTTTCATCCATATACAAATTTCATCACTACATTCACTTGGAACATGATAAATCTCAAAATCAATTCCTATAATGTTTAATTCTAATTTTTCTGCAACTAAAGTATTAGGAAGAATTAAATCTTGTCTACCACTTTCTAATGATGGTCCATTTCCAATATTTACTCTCCCAAATTCATTATTTTCTAATAACGATCCATACATATAAAGTGATCGTGCTGTTTTAATATCTACTAACATTCCAGACTCTTTTGCGACACCTGCCATAAATTCTTTATGTGCAATTATTTTGATTTGATGTTCCTCTATATATTGCTCAATATTATCAATTCCTTTAAATAACGCTTTTACACCTCCCCAATGATCTGGATGATGATGTGTATAAAGTATTGCTTTTATCGGCAAACTAGTGATCTTTTCAAATTGTAATACTATCTCCTCCATCGCTTCAAACGATTCGCACGGATCGATAATCATTACCCCATCCTCTCCAACAATCATAACTGGTGCATCTACTGCATATCCAAATGCTGTATACACATTTTCTCCCGTTTGATATACTTTTTTCTTAAATATTTTTGACAAGTCCGTCAAGCGTGGATTTACTGTGTCTGCTGATTCTTCATATGCATAATTTGTTATCGTTACTCGTTCCTCTAATGTTAATGGCGAAAGTTTCATGTTACGTTCCATCCTTTATTCCTTAAATTTTCAAATCACTCTATCTTTATATTGTTAAAAAAACTGCTTTTTTATTCATAAAAAACAAGTCACTTTTTGTCTTATTCTAATTGTTTTTTTAATTTTGATATGCTAAGCTAATTATTACTAATTATATTTAATTAAATTACTCTTTGTCTTAAAAACAAAGGAGAAGAATATGAAGAAAAATTTTTTTAATTCATTTTGTCTTTCAAAAGACGTAGTAAAGAAAAGCATATCTAAACGTTTTAGATTTATTAATGCATTGTTATTTCTTATAATAACATTAACAATGTTTGCTACCATGTTTATAGTATTACAAAATATTACAAATAGAGTTTCAAGAGAATATGCTAGATTATATGCAGAAAATGCAGTAGGAATCATCAATACCTACTTAAAAGGTGAAATAGCTATCATCACAAAGACTGCTCATTCAAACGCACTTATTGAATGGTTTGCTGATGAAGTAAATGAAGTAAAAAAACTTGATGCATACAATGAAATGATGAGTACCATAGTTGTTTCTTCTGGTACAAATATATATCTTGGAATAGCTAATTCCTTACACGAATATACGATTGAACAAAATTATACATTTGAGGATTTAAATGCACATGCAGTTCTATCGAAAGATCTTCCCAACGATCATTGGTATTTTGAATGTATTTCTGATCCCAAAGATTATCTACTAAATGTGGATATTGATAAAGTTTATAATAGGAAACGTGTTTGGTTAAATTGCAAAGTGTCTCGTGACGGAATTAATTATGGAGTGTTATGTACTGCATTAGACTTCTCACAAGTTGTTGAGAAGTTATTTTCAGAATATGAGAACCAAGGTGTTAGAAGCTTAATTGTTGATGAATATGGTAATGTTCAAATGGATAGTACTTTACTTAGAGACGAAACTTTTCTTTATACGTTAGATATCCCACATATTTCTGATGAAATATTAGATACACAACTTCTCAGTACAATAAATGCATCTATAAAACCAATGGATAATTATTTTAACTCTGAAAGTGTCACAAAGGTCTTAGAGTTATCTAACAAAGACTATCAATATGCAACAATTGCACCAATCTCTTCAACAACATGGTCTGTAATTACACTCTATAATTCTTCTGCTCTTTTTGCATTAAGTACACTTGCCCCAGTTTTTATTATAATTGCAATAATATTTATAATTTTTTTGTTATTAATTAATACTTCACTTTCTAATATGATACTTAATCCTCTTGATCAACTTATAAAAAGTATTCAACAAGTAAATGGAAATTTTAACGAACGTGTCTATGGATTAGAGAGAGATGATGAAATAGGAATTCTTGCTACGACAATACAAAACATGAAAGATAGCCTTATTGATGCACTTTCAAAAGTACATTATGATGCACTTACTGGAATTTATAATAGAAGATATTTTGATGAAAATATTAGAAATTTGATCGCGACTCTCTATCGAAGTAATAGCGAGTTAAGTATATTATTACTTGATATTGATTATTTCAAAAAATATAACGATACATATGGTCATAATGCCGGAGATGAATGTTTGAAAAAAGTTGCAACTATTCTATCAGATATAATAACTCGAAGTTCCGATTTCGTTTCTAGATATGGTGGTGAAGAATTTGTTATAATTCTTCCAAATACTGATTTATCAGGTGCTTGTCTCATTGCGAAAAAAATAATAGATTCTTTTGAAGAAGCAAATATCCCTCATGTTTCTAGTAATGTAAGAAATTATGTGACCGTATCAATAGGTGTCGCTACACATCCTATTTCAAAAGAGGATACTCCAGAAGATTATATATTAAGAGCAGATAAAGCACTATATCTCTCAAAAGAACACGGAAGAAATCAATTTACAATTTATAAAGGATAGCATGTAAGCTCACATGCTATCCTTTCATTATAACCTCATTGGAATCATCATCTGTAAAATAAAAATCTGATTTTTTAATTGTGTTGTAATAACACCATCGTATTTTTCTACTGTATATCGTATACTTCGCATTCCATATCCATGCTCCTCTTTATTCTCTTTTGTAGTAATTGGAATGCCGTCTTCAAACTCTAATATTTCTTCACAATAATTTTGGATCTGAATCATTACTATTTTATTATGTTCAATAACTTTAACACTAATGACGCGCTTTTCTACATCATTAATTTTCAAAACAGCTTCAATTGCATTATCTAAAGCATTTCCAAATAAGGAATAAATTTCCTCTACTTTGATAAAATCTAGTTTTTTTCCATCAATCATACACGACCACTGAATTTTATGATCTTTACAAAACAATCCTTTTTCCATCAATACAACATCAAGTGCCCTATTACCAGTTTCTAATGCTGTATCATAAATCATCAAGTCTTTTTCTAATTCTGTAATATACTCCTGCTTGATCTTATCATCTGTTATACTTTGCAACGCTCTAATTTGATGTTTCAAATCATGACTTTTTCTATTAATACTATCAATTGTTTCACTTGTAATCTTATAATACTTTGCTTGCTGTCTGCTTATTGCATGAATTCCTTCAATGGCTTTTTCTAATCTCATTTTTTCAGTGATATTTGCTTGTACCCATAAAACATAAACACACAATAAAGAATCTATGATACGGAAAATAATTCTTGCATTTGCACCAGCCTGAAATCCCTCTAATTCTGACATTTCTAAGATATTTATAACCCATACAATTAATAGCATAGTTGCTGTTGGTATGACAGAATCTTTGTTTACAATAATTTTTCCATTGTTCATCATTTTTTTTGCAATCATATAATAAAAAAAAATATAAGACACAATAAAAAAAAGTAAGAATTCCCACTGCCCATATCCAGGTAAAGGCAAACTACCTCCTATAAATAATTGAAAAATTGTAAACATATTATATCCAACATGTTGCACGCCACATGCACAAATTCCACAAAAAAATGCTTGTGAAATACTACACACTACCACTTTCCATACAAACAAAGATGCTAGTAAAATATAAATTCCCCAATAGATAAGCACAATAGGTGCTTTTTCTAATCCCGGATTCATCTCACTATACCAATAAGAAAGAATAACTAAAATACTTCCAAAACAAATTCCTTTTCTCCAATAATGATTTCTTTTTTTTAAGGGAATCATAAAAATCATACTAGCTGCTAGTAATTCTATCATGTATGATATTCTTATAAATATATTCCAAATCATGTAGTTATTCCTCCCATGTAATTTGCTAATGATTGTAAAAACATTTTTTTACGTGGTCGGCTAATCTTTAACCATTTTCCATTTATTTCAACTTCATCTTTTTGTACACAATCAACATATTTCAAATTAACTAAATAACAATTATTACATCGTTTAAAAGAGACCTCTTCTAATTCTTTTTCTAACTCCTTTAATGACGCCTTCTGCTTAAATGTTCCTTTTTTTGAATAGTAATAGACATAATGGCCTTCTACTTCAATGTAAAAAATATCATTTGTACTAACTTTAACCATTCCATTTGCAGTATTTATTATAATATTTCTTTTTTTTCTATTGTTTATAATCGCCATTGCATTTTGGATTTTCATAGAGAACGAATAAAAATTAATAGGTTTCAAAATAAAATCAAAAGCTTGTACCTCATAACCTTTTATTGCCATTTTCGCTAAATTGGTAACAAAAATTATCATTACATCTTGATCTTTCTTTCGAATTTCTTTTGCAATTTCTATTCCATCTCTTCCCTCCATTTCAATGTCCATACAAATAATATCAAAATCCTGATTCATTTTAAAAAGAAATTCTTCTCCTGTAATAAATGTTTTTATTATAATTTCCTCTTTGATATTTTGTTGTATGCGTTCAAAATAATAGGATAGATGTTCTCGCTCAATTTGTTCATCATCAACTATCGCAATCTTAATCATATTTCCCCTATACTCCATAACTTTTTAATAAATGAAAAGATTAACCACTTATTATTTCAATCTCTTTTGTTGCATTTCCCAATTTACTATATCCTTGAATGACCATTTTTTCATTTTTATATGGTTGAATAATCGCCATTGCTTCTCCATAGTAGGTATCACATACATTTCCAAGATAATTTTTTGTATAATATGGACAAGCACTTCCAAGGCCTATTAATTTTCCACCTGTTACTTCTATTTTTATTTCTTCTTTCAATAATGGTTTCACAATCCCTTTTGAATCAGTAAACTTTAATCTAGCATAACAAAGTTCGTGTTCTCGGAGAGTATTCCCTTGTTCTGGTTCAATTTGTAACATCGTTTCTTTGCTTGCTGTCTTTAAAGTTTGATTAGCAATTTCTTTTCCATTGAGATCATAAGAAATCGCTTTTAGTTCACCATTTTGATATGTGACCTCAAATACCACTTTACAATCATTTTTAGGTTTCTTGCTGCCAATACATTTATTATTGAGAAATAATTTAACAACACTTGCTCTTGCATATACTTCGACTTTTGTTTTCATTCCTTCACATCCATCAAATGACCAACTTTCAATTGCATTTGTCATTTTCCATGCTGAATTAGAATGTTTGTTTTTATAATTATTTACCGGTATAACGCCTATTCCAATTTTTTCTAACTCAAAAGCAACTTGTGTATATCTCATTTCACATAATGGTTTTCCTGTCAAATCTATTCTTCCTGAACCTGCACTTACCCAACCATTTCCTTGATCCATACGCGATGCATAATCTTCATACTCCCAAGCTCCAATACCGACTTCTCCAAGATAATCCATTCCAGCCCACACAAAATCTCCAATAATACGTGGATGTTGTTTTGCCATTTCCCAAAACTTATAAGAATCCGAACAAAATGTCTCACTACCTAATATATATCGTTTGGGATATTTTTTCAAATCAGATTTGTATCTAAAAATACCATAATTATAACCTGCCACATCCATTGCAGCAAATGCATCTTTTGTTTTTAAATCACATGGATATAACGTTGCACCAAACTTCATAAAGTTTGCACCTAATAATCCAGCTAAAACATTAAAAAATTCACTACCTACTGGCTTCTTTTTTTTCACATCTTTAGCAGCTTGTTCCGCTTTTTTATCACTATACACACCAAATCCCATGGAACTTAAAAAGTTAAAAAATATATTAATTCCACAAGTTACTGGTCTAGTTCCATCAATTTCATTTAAGTACTTTGTGAGATTTCCACATAATTCAATTCCTTTTTTTTGAGCAGTTTCTGCCACTTCGTTTCCTGTCGAATACATAACTACACAAGGATGATTATAATCTTTATCTACAAGTCGCTTTAAATCTGTTTTATAATTCAATTCCACTTTACCA
>JBOFWM010000092.1:0-4925 GCA_051653625.1 Lachnospiraceae bacterium | reverse complement strand
GCAACATACATTTGTTTTCTCGTTGCAATTAAAAGAATCGTAATCACAATCGATGCAATAAGTGCTTTGTTTTCCTTGTGATAGAGATATTCTAGAAGGTAACGAAATAAGATCAAATAAAGCGATATGGTAATTCCCTCAGTTAATATCGTATTTGAATACATAGATGCTCGTCCCGCTACAAACCGATTCATTAAAGAAACAAGGAGTGGAAGAAACGTAAATATAAGATACAATATTTTAGGTAGTTTAAATTCTCTATAAAGATATTTCGCTAACACAAATGCTGCCATTGCCGCAAGTATACTTTGTGCTACTACAATCATAAATAAATATTGTTCTTTAAATATACCCTCAAATAGCTTTAGAAAAAAAAGATAAAGCGCCTCTCTCGTAATAGACATTTCAATATACGTTGGTGAATCTACACTCAAAATCACACCATCAAAAAATGCAAAAAATAAGTAGAACAAAAGACACAGTGCAAACATTCCTTTTTCGATCCAATCTAGCTTATCTTTTTTCAATTTTATTCTATCTTTCATACACACTCCAGTCTTGCCAATCCATAATGATTTAATTTTAACAAAATAAGTAGTATTCGTCAAAATTTTTCTCAAAAGATTGTTATTCTATACATCCTAATCACTAAAAAAACTGCTCTAGCAAAGTGCTAGAACAGTTTCTCTTTTTATTCTTTTATAATCCCTTAATATATGCTGCAACTTTGTTTGCATATTGTACTCTACCTTGCTCGTTTAAATGAATCCCATCTATTAAGTAGTTAGATGCTGAAGTTTCATCTACAAACTCATGATACATATCTAAGTAGTATACTCCCATTTCTTCTGCAACCTTGCTTGCCGCTTCTACATATTCTGGCAATGTACCTTCTCCAAAATTTCTTGTATTACTATCTTCCACTACTTTACCCTCTTCCATGAATTGACAATACGTAGGCGATAGTATAATAATTTTTACATTTGGAAATTCCTCTTGCAAAACATGAATTCCATGTCTAAGTGCACCTACATACGTATTCAAATCATATAGATCTTGTGGATAAATTTTTACTTTTGAAAAATAATCGTTGAGTCCATATTCGATGATTACATAATCTAGATTGGAAAAGTCCACCTCTTTTATATAGTCTTTTGTAACATGTCCATCCAGTTGAACATTTCCATCGATTCGATTGGTTGCTACATATACCATCCCATTGAAAGAACGACTATTCCATGTTTCAATATCTGATGAATCCCCTGCTAAAGCTGCTGATGTACCACCTACAGCTAAATTAGCAACATTTGCATTTAAAAAATAGTCAAGTTGACTTGCAATTCCATCTTCTTCTCTAAATCCATCAAATAAACTATCTCCAAATACTGCCATTTTAAGCAAATCAACAGTTGCACTTTCTTCTGTAGCTACCTCACGAACCACTTCTACTTCAGGTTCTTCTATTGCTACAGATTCTTCTATCGCTACAGGTTCTTCTATTGCTACAGATTCTTCTATCGCTACAGGTTCATTCGCAGAATGTGCGTAAGTAGCTGTCTCACTATTTACTAACTTTGTAATCACTACGACTAGTAATGCGATTACTATGAGTTCACCAATAAAAACAAATTTATTTCTTTTCATACTTCTCCTCCTATTTTGAATAGTAATGTTCTACTATTTGTATGTATCTTTGTTATTATAGTATAACCAAAATAGTTGAAAAAATATGAAAGTAAATATTAAGATTTTATTAATGTTTGAATTTCATAAAGAGATTGAATCGTTTTCCATTCCTTTATTCCATTTAAATATTCTCCCTCAAGATATACTCCATATTCTCTATTTATGCGTATACATCTTATTGGGAATATGGATGAAATATGAAAATCTTTACTTGGATTATCCCCAATGTAAATCATTTCCTCAAATTCACACTGCAATTTCTGTTTCATAATTTCAAATGGAGTAGGACTTGGCTTCCAATATTCTCTACCAAGTTCATCTGTAACAAGAATCTCATCAAATAATTCTTCTGCATGTAGTGCATTTAATTTCTTTCGTTGCGCATGTTTAAAACCATCTGTAATAATTCCTGTTTTAATGTTGTGATCTTTTAAGAATTGAAGCGTAGGTAGTACATCTTCAAAAAAACAAGAAGTAGGAATATGATTTCTATAGACTTCCACAAAGTATAAAATATCTTCCTTTTTATATTCCTTTTGAAAAAAATCAAATAACTTATTAAATACTGTTTTGCTATCTTCCATCCAAAAAGAAAGCATGGTATCTTTAAGCTGTTTTGGTGTAATATTCTCTTGCGGATAGTATTCTAAAAATTTACTTGCAACTGCTAAAAATCCACTGTGAACATAATCTCTTTCTAATATTAATGTATCATCTAAATCAAAAACAACTGCCTTTATCTTCATTGGTTTCTATTCCTTTATACGGATATTGTTGAATCAAAACGTACGAATGTCATACCGTCTTGATAATTTTCATTATACTGCAATGTTTCTCCACTTAATAATCGGTATAGATTTTTACACGAGTTTGCGCCTGCCATCATACTCATTGGAGCTCCACCACCAAAACGAGGATTTATTTCAATGTAACTTACTTTATCCCCTTCCACTTTACACTGAATCGTAATGTGTCCAATAGGCTTTAAGACTTCTAATAGTCTTTTTACATCTGCCATAATAGCCGGATGTTTACAAATTCTACCTTTTGCAATTTCCCCCGAACGCATAGCAATACGAAGACGTGGTACCATCGTAATGATGTTACTATGAAAATCTAAAAATGCATCTACCGAATATTCTTCTCCTGAAAGATACGATTGAATCATTGGTTTATCAATAATTTTATTGTAATATTCTAATTCCTCTAAGGTGTCTACTTTATACGCGTTAATACTTGAACTTCCATCTATTGGCTTAATAAAAAGTGGTAACTCAATTTTTTGATTGAGTACTTCCTCATACGTATACGTATGTGGCACAAGAAATCCTTGTTCATTCAAATATGTTGATGTTCTTATTTTATCTCTGCAAATCTCAATTACTTCTTTGCTTGATAGTAAAATTTTAGCTCCCGTTTCTTTTTCAATGCGTTCTCTATTTTCACTCAGTAAAAGTAATTCTGTATCAATTGTTGGAACAATCAATGCTATTTTTTTCTCGCGACAAACTTTTATGAATTCCTCTAAATACGTTTCTTCAGATAATCTTGGTACAATTGCATAATCATCTGCAAAATAAAGAGCCGGTGCAAGTGTAGAGCAATCGATGGCTACTACTTTACTTTCTATTTGAAGCTCTTTTGCTGCCTCAATAAATAATTTTACTAATTCCACTCTTCTTCCTGCAGAAGATATCAATACATTGTACATACTATTCTCATCCTTTTCTATTTTTTATCTATTTTTTATCTATTTTCTTTTTTACAAAAAAACATATTACAGACGCAATGGCTACACCTACAATACTAGAAAGTAAGTAAATAATAAGCCCCTCTACATTTCCTCCCTTTGAAACAAATGTTAAAAAGGTGTCATATGCAATTACTCCACTATATCCACTTAATACAATGATACAAAAATAATCAATAGCCGTAAACCGATATGCTTGTGCAAATTTACAAGTTCCCTCTTCTGATTTTTCTCTCTTAAAAGTTGCTTCTTGAATTAATCCTTGTACATTATCAATTAGTTTCAGAAAATACTCTGCAATAGGCTTTAATAGTAACCCACTGATGTATTCAATCTCATCGATTACATCTTTTGCAAGATATGCAATAAATGCAATAATCCCATATCCAATTGCAATGGTGGTAATTTTTCGTATCCCTTCCATAAAACGCTTTGTCTGAAAATGTTCTTGACACGTTCCTTTAAAACTACCTAAAAAATGATTCGTTATCATTAGTATAAATAATGCTGCCATTAAATGTATGCTCATTTGATCTTCCCATACGATTTCTTTTTATTATCATATGCAGCTCTTTACTTATCTTATCTTTTTCTTCTTTAAAATACAAGTTGTATATGCTTTTTTCCTTTTTAGTGGTATACTAAATAAAAAATTTAACTACTTAGAAAGGTTTGACTCTATGAATCAATTTATTCAAAAAAATCGATGGAATCTTTTAATATGGGGAATTACACTCTTTTTTTCACTACTCTATCTTTCCCTTATCTTTAGTAAAAATATCTGGACAGACGAAGCATATACCTTGCAATTAATCGAGGGGTCTTTTCTAGATATTATAAAAGGCACTGCAAATGATGTGCATCCCCCTCTGTACTATTTTTTTGCCAAAGTAATCGATTTTATTTTTCCAAATGAATTACTTCCACAAAAACTATTAACCATACTTCCTATGAGCCTTACCCTAGTACTTGGTGCAACAAAAATACGCAAGTTATTTGGAGAGATTCCTTCTTTTTTCTTTCTTCTCTTTTTGACTTGTATTCCTTGCACCATGGAATTTTCGGTACAAGTACGTATGTATTCTCTCGCACTACTATTTGTAACACTTTGTGGCGTAAGTGCTTATGAATTATATGTAGAACCAAAAAGAATACACTGGATCCTCTTTACATTCTCTGCATTAGGTGCTGGCTATACTCATTATTTTTCTTTGGTAAGTGTTGCGGTCATTGTCGGATTGCTTTTTCTTGTCTTCGTAGCAAAAAGAAAACCATTGAAGCCAATGTTATGTTCTATGGCTTGTATGATTCTTCTATATTTACCATGGTTTTTGATTTTAATACAGCAACTGAATCGTGTCACCACAAGTTACTGGATTCCCGAGATTACTTCTCATACGATCTGGAGTTACTTCACATGGATTTTCGACTTAAAGTTACTACCTGGCACCGTATATGTGTTTTGTCTTCTTTTTGTCTATCTGATTGG
>JBOFWM010000091.1:0-8264 GCA_051653625.1 Lachnospiraceae bacterium | reverse complement strand
TCCAAAGTCCGGTTTCTACGGGGCTTATTCGAGTGCGACTAATCATGCGTTTTGCCAATCAGTATTTTTAAAAATGAGGCTATTGGGTACTCTAAGAAGATTTATTCATTCTAAAATTACATTTTGCGGAAACTCAAGATTTCATATTACTTTCACTTTATTTCTTATTTCGTAGTTTTATCGTTGCTAAACTTTCATCCCAAATTACAAAGCTCTTTTTACCACCTCTTTTTGCATAATACATTGCTTGATCAGCCTTTAGTCGGATTTCATCAAAACAATCTCCTGTACTGTATCTGCAAACACCAATACTTACACTATTTACTCTTCCATCACAAAGAGGTAACAATTTTTCATTTATTTTAAATGCTAACGATTCTATCTCAGATGACTTTACCAAATTTGGAACGATTGCAAGAAACTCATCTCCGCCAATTCTCCCAACATGAGCATTTAACCCTAAAACAGAATCAATTGTTTTAGCAACATCTTTAATACTTTTATCTCCCATATGATGACCTAACTCATCATTTATACTTTTTAAATTATCTAAATCTATCAAAAATAGCACACCATTAACATGTTTCGTTGTAGATAATATCTTTGTTATCTTCTTTTCAATGGCACCTCGATTATAAATATTTGTTAAACTGTCAAGACTAGCAATGTTTTTTGTAGTTTTATACCGTTTAAATAAGATCAATATAATACAAATAAATATAAATGAAATACAGCAAATAAGAATATAAATAAAATTCATTGTATTTACATTCATTTCTTCTATTTCTGGAAATGCAACACCGCTATTTATAGCGATATTAATATACCAATCATTAATTCCAAGTGGCGCATAATGAACATACATTGTTTTTTTATCAATGATATATTCCAAATAACCAGATCTATTGTTTTCTCTATCTTCAGTATACTCTTTAATACTCCCTTCAACAAATACTATGTTATTTATATATGCTTGTTGTGCTTCGCTATTTTCCCAGTGATAATCTTTTGAATTCATTCCAACAGAAAGTACAAGATTATCATTTTGTGTTACAACTTGTGTATGTCCATTTCCATCATAAGAAGGCAATACTAATCTTTCTAACATTTCTAAATTGTAAGTCCCTACTAACACTCCAACAACTTCAGTTTCCACTTTAATCGGTGTTGCTATTGGTAAAATTTTTTCTCCACTTACTCTAGATATTAATGGTAAATTTATTACAGTCTCACCTTTTACAGCACGATAAAAATACTCACGATCTGATAAATCAATAGATTTACCATTATGAACAACACCATTTCCATCTAAACCTAAAATAAAAAGTGTGTCAAAACTTGAATTAGATAAAAATGGTTGTACTACATCCGTACTAACAACGACATCTCCTTTATATTTACTTAATACCGTTGCAATATTTTCAAGAGTACGAACATCTGCTCCAATATGTGATGAAATATTAAATGCCTGCTGATCTAAAAGCTCTTCCATTGATTTGTGTACAAGTTCAGAATAAGCCGCGATGTTCGATTTATTGTATCTTATAAATGCCAATGTAATAATTGTAATTACACTTACTACTATCATTGATAAAAAAAATATGTTTCTTTTTAAAAGCATTATGATTATTCCTTCCCATATTAAATAAAATAATTATTTAGAAATTTTTATATTTTTAAAATTATATCCCAAAGATATATGAAACTCAACAAGATTGCTTATTTGTTTTATGGTAATATTTTCCACATAAATGTTTAGAAATAACTTTACCTGCTTATGGCGATTGACATTATAAGTAATCGATATCATAATATAACTATTATAAAAGTAATATGGAGACAAGCATGAACAAGCAACGAAGTTATAAATTTGATAATTTTAAAGCAATTCTAATTTTTTTAGTAGTTTTAGGTCACTTATACGAAAATATATCATTTCCCACAAGCCAAATTCAATATCTTATTATTTATTCTTTTCATATGCCTGCGTTTGCATTTATATCAGGTGTATTTTTCAAAAAAAATAATAAAAACAAAATAGTAAAAACTATATTACTGCCATATCTTATTTTTCAAACTATATTTTTAGTACTTACCGCTTTCTATAATTCTACTTTTACCATTAAAGATTTTACCTTACAATATACAACACCATTTTGGGTATTATGGTATTTATTAGCCTTATTTATATGGAATTTATTCGCAAATATTTTAACCTTTACAAAAAAAACCGGTATTCTATTTGTTTTTGCTTCCTTTTTCATTGCATTATTAATTGGATACGAAACAACAATCGGATATTATTTAACACTTTCTAGAGTAATATGCTTTTTCCCATATTTTTTATTAGGAATATACTTAAAAAAATATGAAAAAACTTTTAATATCACTTATAAATCAAATAAAGTAATTAAAAATATTACGACTATTTTATTACTATGTTCTGTAATGCTTATGATATGTTTTCAAAATAATATAGACAAAAGTTGGCTATATCATAGCATGAACTACACAAAAAATCATTCAAATTTTTTAATACGACTATTATTTTTTCTTGTAGCACTTTTATTTATTATTGCTTTTATGATTTTCATACCTGATAAAAAAATAATGTTTTTTTCAAATATCGGAAAAAATAGTATGAATGTTTATTTATTGCATATCATAATTATTCGATTTTTTCCTATAAATTCTTTTTTAGAAAGTTTACCATATCCTATTATTACAATTCCTTTATTTGCATTATTTTGTACTACTCTTTTATCTACAAAACCATTTACAATACTAATAACTAGCGTAACAAAAATATCAAATAAAAAAAGTACAGTTTCATCTAATTAAAAACTGTACTTTTTCTATGTTCACTTAAAAGTCTTTTATAATCATCAATATCGAAAAAACATCCATAAAATATTCCCGAAGAAGCATCATTGCGAACATATTTTCCCACTACACGTAACCAGATGTATTGTCCATCTTTTTTGCGAAATCGATATTCTATTCTAAATGGATCGTTATTAACAATTGTATTATACTCTGCAATTTCTATCATTTCCATATCATCTGGATGTGCAAATGAATTAATATGTACATTCATAAACTCACTATATGTATACCCAGACATATTACAAAATCCTTCACTAACATACTCTGTAGAAATCTCACCATTTTTTATTACAAATTCTCCATATCCATCTGAGGCAGAATTAATAAATGCAGAAATTTTTTCTTTTGCTTCATGCAGCGCTGTGACATCATAGAAAAATCCGTCAAACACACCGTTTCTAGAATCAATTCGAGTATAATTACCAGTACAATTAAACCAGATATTATCACCATTTTTTGCGATATAACGCTGCTCCATATTAAACGTCTTATTATTTCCTATTGTTTCTTTTTGTGCCGCTTCAACTCTTTCTAAATCTAAAGGATGTATAATATCATTAAAATTTTCTAATGCTTGTAGTTCTTCAAGCGTATAACCAATTCTTTTAAGTATCCCTTCACTTGCATAGTTCAATTTTATTTTTAAATCTACTACACAAACTTGTAAATATCCACCTGGCATACTTGCAATAAGTGCTTTAGACTTTTCAATCTCAACATTTAAATGTTCTTCTAGTCTTTTTCGATCTGTAATATCATTTAATACCAAATAAAAAATATAACGATTCCCTTTTTTCCCTAAACATCTTAAGCTATATCTTTGCCACATAACTGAACCTTCTTCAGTCATTGGTAGCGTTGCACCTTCTCCTGTAACTTCTTTTCCAGTCTCAATAGATTCTTCAAGTGCCGCTTTTATCTGAATTCTATATTCGGGTGCAATCACATCAAAAAGATTATAGTGAAATACATCATATGTTTCTCTTTTTTGACCAAGTACTTCATAGCATTTATCATTGATCCGAATAACATTTAACTCATCATTGCAATATTCGATTATTGCAGCACCACCTGAAAAAGTATTAAATAGTAATGTTTCCTGAGCAGTCGCATTTAAAAAATTTGCAGCATCATCAATTCCAATATTTTGCGAAATCTTACATTCTATTTTTTTATCATTTCCTTCAAGAATATTTTCAAATTCTTCTAAAGGCATTGGTTTTGAAAAATAGTATCCTTGCATATAATCACAACCAATACTTCGCAAGTAATCCATCTGTTCTCTTGTTTCAACACCCTCAGCAATTGTAATAAGATTAATACCTTGAATCATTCTAATAACAGAACTTAAGATACTTCCACTACGTGTCTCATTTTCACCTTTTTCTATAAATTTCATATCCAATTTCACTACATCAACAGGGATATCCTTTAATACATTCAACGAAGAATATCCACTACCAAAATCGTCCATTTCAACGTGAAATCCTTTTGCGGATAATTCTTTTACTACTTGTACTAAATATTCGTAATCTTCAACATAAGCAGTTTCAGTTATTTCAATGTGTAGCATATTGGGATGAATTTTATATTTATGAACCAAAGCTACCAATTTTACCACAAAATCATATTCAAAAAGTTCTATTCGTGAGACATTTATTGAAATAGGAACCACTTGCTTACCTTCATCGATCCATCGACGCATTGCAATACAAACTTCTTCTCTTAAATATGAATCTAATTCAGAGATTCTAGATGCGTCTTCAAGAACTGGAATAAAAACATTAGGGGGATATTTTATTTTTCCATCTTTAAACCAACGAACTAATGCTTCAGCACCACTTATTTCTCCATTACTTGCCTTATATTGTGGTTGCAAGTATATTTTAAACTCTCCATTTTTCATTGCCTTGTTAAAACTATCTAAAATATCACTTTCTATATGTAAGCGTTCTATAAATGTATTATCGTAATCTATAAATATATTTGCTTTTTGATTCTTTGAATGAGCATGAGCTGTTAATGCATGTTCTAGTACACTTTCTTCCGAATCTCCATGTTGAATTTTATATCTACCACATGATAAATTAAGAATATATTCTTCTATAAATTCACTTTCTTTTCTACATTTTTCAAGAAATAACTTGGCTTTTTCTTTCAGATCCTTCTCTTTAATGTTTACAACCAAAATCGCAAAAGTATCTGAGTATAATTTTGATAAATAGATTTTACCCGATGGATACTTATTTTCTGTTTCTTTCATAACACAAGCAATTTTTTTCAACAACTCATCGCCTACATCATTGCCGTATTTATCATTGATTAATTTAAAATTACAAACATCAAATACCATACAATATATATCAATTTCTTTATGTTTTGCAAGGACTCTTCTTATTTCTTTTTTAAAGTTTTCACTACTTGGTAATCCTGTCAATTTATCATAAAGTGCAACATTTATAAGCTCTTTTTTTGAATTATTTCTAGCAATAACTATATATAGTATTAGAACACAAAAACACATTACAATAATGCATAATAATATAATAGAATAATTACCACTTAGATTTATATTTGAATTTGTTCTATTAACATTAACTACAAGAAACCAGTCATTTATTCCAAGTTTCATATAATTACAATACATAAGTTCATCTTCAAATTCATAAAAAAAACTTCCACCAATTCCATTCTCGAGATTTTGTATTATCTCTGAGTCATCAATATGAATATTTTCTTCTGAAAACATTTTTTCTATGTATATCTTTCGATTATTGATCAATTCATAATTTTTTTTATTCGATAATATCAAATCACCTTTACTATTAATAACTTCAATATCACCTTCTTTTCCAAATGTTTTCACAATAAATTCCTTTATTGTTTCAACACTATAAATTCCAACAATTACATATTTAATAGTTTTATCATCATTAAGAACAGGAGTAGATATTATAATATTTCTTTCTTCTCTTTTGTTAAGATCAATTGTATATACTAAACTTCCGTTATTCTTTAATTTCTCAAGGAAATCATAATCTGTATTTTTTTCTATATTTCCATTTGAATTATAACCATTTCCATCTAAATCAAATATCGCAATTTTTTGGAATTCATTATATTCCATTGAATTTGAAATAATTTCTATCGCTTCTTCTGCCGCAACATTACTCAGTTCAAATGAAGTAGCAAAACTTTCAATCATATTAATACCCGATACTATATAGGAATAAATAGCATCCTTTTGCAAGGATATCATCTCATCCAATGTAAATTTAGTATATTCATCTGCATTTTTCTCAATTGATTTAGTATAGCTATATGCCGAAAATATAATTATAAACAACAATATGAGTATTAAAAAAACACTTACTATGTGTTTTGCATTATAATTCTTCATACTTCCGTCCCCTCTTCTAGTTAAAGATTCCTAAAGATTTTCTCAGAAATTCATTTTACCCATAACACACGATATAATTATAGTATTCTAACACACATTTTTTTTCATTTCAATAATTGCTTCTTTAACAGTATGATAAGATTGTATTTTTTTTATTAATTACCACATTCTATACTAATAGATGTAAATACATCTAAAATATCTTCTATCTTCATAATTCTTTTTTCACTTCCCTCTTTATCCAAAACAATTCCACCTTTGTCCATCATAATCAAACGATCTCCATATTCAACTGCATAACGCAAATTATGAGTAACCATCATCGCTGTCAATTTTTTTTCTTTTACAACTTTTCCAGTCAATTCCATAATGATTTCAGCCGTCTTTGGATCAAGAGCTGCTGTATGTTCATCTAAAATCAAAAACTTAATTGGCGATAATGTAGACATAATTAACGCAGCTGCTTGTCTTTGTCCTCCAGATAATGCACCAACTTTAATGTCCATTTTATCTTCTAAACCTAATCCGAGGATAGACAGTTGTTCTTTATAATAGTTTTCTCGTGCCTTATTAATACCAAAACTTAATCCAAACCGTTTCCCCTTATTATCTGCCAAAGACATATTTTCTAACATCGTTAAATTGGGACAAGTTCCCATAGATGGATTTTGATATACACGTCCAATTGTTTCATAACGTTTATACTCACTTAATTTTGCAATATTATTTCCTGCTAATAATATTTCCCCACTATTGATAGGAATTGTACCACATATAATATTTAACATAGAAGTTTTTCCACTTCCATTACTTCCAACAATCGATAAAAATTGTCCTTTCGGTACATGTAAATGAAAATTATCAAACAAGCTAGTTTCTGTTATTTCTCCTAAATTGTAAATCTTTGTTATATGATTTAAATTAAGCATGTACATGTCCTCCTTTTTTTCTATCTGCTAAAACTAGAACCAATAAGAAAAGCATTGCCATTGCTAATTTTAAAAGATTTGCTGGAAGTCCCATACTAATTGCAATTTGAATACAAAGTTTATACAATACACTTCCAATCAAAACTGCAGTTGTTCCTTTTACAAAACTAAATCTTCTAAATAAAGTAGTTCCAATAATAACGGTTGCCAAACCAAATACTACTTGACCAGTTCCCATTGTACTAGAAAATGCTCGTTGTTCCTGACAAACTACACTTCCACAAAGTGCAACCATAGAATTGGCAATCACAAGTCCTAGAATTTTCATTGTACCTTTGTCTTTCGCTAAGGTAGTAACTAAAGTACTATTGTCCCCAACTGCACGTAATAACAATCCATTTTTTGTTTTTAAATATAAATCAAACAAAACCTTTACTATAATTGCTAATATAAAAGCAACTATAAACTTTCGATGCATTAAACTAAAACCACCAAATAGTAACATGGTAAAAGGAGCATTAAAAATAGTATCTACAGCACGTTCTACTGCAAGATTTGATCCTGCAATTTGTAAATTAATAGAAAATAAAGCTGTCATAGTAATTATTCCTGCTAATAAGTCACGCACACCAAGTTTTACATGAATAAAACCTGTAACTAATCCTGCTATTGCACCTACAATTGCGGAAATTAATAGTACTAGATATGGATTTGCACCATTTACTAGTAATACGGCAGTAACAGCAGCTCCCAAAGGAAAGCTGCCATCTACCGTCAAATCCGGAAAATCTAGTATTTTATAAGTAATATATACTCCATAAGAAAGCAACGCATATATTAACCCTTGTGTTAAAGTGCTGATCAACAAATCTACATATACCATTATTCAACCTCTCTATTATTCCTTTTATTAGGCGTTTGCGAAACGCCACAAGCCTTGATTTTACTGGATTTTTTCTGTTTAAAATAGAATAACTCCTCACAGGTATGTTATAATTGAATTGTCGAAAAACAATCAAACACAACCCTGAAAGGAGTTATCTATGGCT